>JACRDS010000179.1 GCA_016212825.1 Elusimicrobiota bacterium
ATCTCCGCCGGGCTCGTGCAGAGGAACAGCGCCACGGCGGGGACGCCCAGCGCCAGGGCCAGGTGCATGGTCAGGGTGTCGCCGCAGACCACCAGGTCGCAGGCCGCGATGTCCCGCGCGAAATCCGCCAGCCGTCCACGCTGCCGGAAGAAGAAGGGCCGGGCCCCGTCCGCCTCCAGGAGCCGCGCCAGGGTCCGATAGCCGGCCCAGCGCTTCATGGGCCAGCGCGTCCCGGCCCGGGCGTCGAGGCCGACGATCGGAGGCCGGCGCTTCGCCTTTCGGCGGCGGGCAGGGGCTGGTCCGATCAGGTATTCCTCTCCCGAGAACCTGCGGCCCAGCATGGCGAAGAGGTGCTCCTGGTAGGTCCGCCTGTTGGCTAGCTTGCGGCGGTCGGCCTCGGCTCTGCCCAGGCGCGAGACGAGGCTCATGTCGAACCAGGACGCCGAATCTCTCGTGTAGAGCAGGCCCCCGCCTCCGTCGAGGTAGGTGCCGACCAGCCTCCCCGCCGAGACCCGGGAGGCCAGAGCCGCGGCCCGGCGGTCTTCGTCCAGGCTCAGGACCAGGTCGAACCGCTCCCCCGCGAGCCCCGCGGCGTCGTCCAGGCTCAGGGCTGCGGCCAGGCGGCGGCGCGGCAGCAGCGGGAGGGCCGGCCGGGAGGCGACCCAGACGACGTCTCCCTTCAGGACGCGCAGCAGCGGCGTGGTGCGCACCACGTCACCGAGCGCGCCCAGCTTGACGATGAGGGTCTTCACGGTCGGCGCTCCCGGGCCCAGCGCAGGAGCGCGCGCGCGATGCGTTCCGCGGCCTTCCCGTCCCCGAACGGGTTGACGGCCCGCGGCCGCTCGGGCCGCCGCGCGCAGCGCAGGATGGCCCGCACCAAGGCCGGACGCGAGACGCCGGCCAGCAGGCTGCCGCGGCCCAGCGTCTCCGGCCGCTCGGTCTTCTCGCGGGCCACCACCACCGGCTTGCCCAGGGAGGGGGCCTCCTCCTGGATGCCGCCGGAGTCCGTCACGATGAACCGGGCGCGCCGGAGGAGGTGGACGAAGTCCAGGTAGTCCAGCGGCGGGACCAGCAGGATGCGGGGGTGGCGCAGGAGGCGGCGCGCGGGTAGGCTGACCGCGGGGTTGGGATGGACCGGATAGACCCAGAGCAGGTCCGGCAGGAGCCGGGCCGCTTCGAGGATGGCCCGGAAGATCCCGGCCAGGGGCTTGCCCCAGGACTCCCGGCGGTGCAGGGTCACCACGGCGAGGGGGGCCGAGCCCAGCCCGCGCAGGGCCGGCTCGCGGAAACGGTGCGGGCGGGACGCCGCCCAGCGCAGGGCGTCCACCACCGTGTTCCCGGTCATCACGATCCGGTCCGCGGGGACGCCTTCGCGCCGGAGGTTGCGGCGGGCTCCCGGGGTGGGCGCGAAGAGCAGGGCGCTGCCCCGGTCGATGAGGATGCGGTTGGCTTCCTCCGGGAAGGGGCAGTCCAGGTCGCCGGTGCGCAGGCCCGCCTCGACGTGCGCCACGGGTATGCCCAGACGGAAGGCGGCCAGGGCGGCGCCGAGCGCCGTGGTGGTGTCTCCCTGCACCAGGACGAGGTCCGGCCGCGGGCGCGCCAGAGCCCGGCCCATGCCGCGCAGGGTCCGGCGCAGCACCTGCGCGGGCGTCTGCCGGGGACGCATGAGGTCGAGATCCGCATGGGGCTTGAGGCCGAAGACCTTCAGCATGTCGTCGAGCAGGCGCCGGTGCTGGGCCGTGACGCACAGGCGCACCCGGACTCCCGGCTCGCGGCGCAGGCGGGCGAGCACGGGCGCCAGCTTGATGACTTCGGGGCGCGTCCCGGCCACGGCCAGCACGCGCAGCATCACTTGCCGGAGGCGGCGGGCTCGGAGGACGCGAGGATGGCGTGGGCCGCGTCCAGGTCGCCGGTGGCGATTTTGACGAAGACGTCCTTGAGGAGCCCGCGCTGGCGGGCCTCCCCGCGCAGGCGCCGGCCCCAGGACGTGCCCGGCAGCCAGCGCTCCGCGGTTCCGGCGAGGAGCTCCTTCCAGCGCGGCTGCGGCCGGCTCAGGGAGGCCAGCTGGTAGGGGGTGTTGACGTAATCGCGGATGTTCCGGCCGAGATCCTTGCGCAGGGCCGCGTTCTCGGCCAGGGCGGCCTCTATGGCCGCGATGGAGGACTGCCAGGCTTCGGACTCCAGCCGGCGCAGGGCGTCCTCGGCGTTGGACCTCATCTTGAGGAGGGCGCCCTCGTAGCCTTCGCCCCGGCGCAGGTAGGCGGAGCGCGTCCCCTCCGGGGCGGGGCAGGCGGCGATGAGGCCCTTGAGTTCATCGGAAAGGAAGCCTCTCTCCTCATCCAGGCGCTGGAGTTCCTCCTCCAGGGACGCCGCCGTGATCCAGCGCGCCGCCTCCTTCTGCTTGGCGCCCAGCTCCAGCATCAGCCCGCGCGTGATGCCGTCGGGCGACCGGGCGCGCAGCGCCGCGGCTTCGAACCCGCGCAGCGCCGCGGCCGCGCGCTCCAGGGCGAGGGCGCGCTTGGCGAAGCGGGCGTCGAGCTTGGCGTCGCCGGCGTTCTTGAGCAGGGCGGCCTCCACCGCCGGGTCGAGGAGCTGCTCCGGCTTGTAGCGCCCGGCCAGGCCGGAGAGCCGGGCCAGATCGGCGTTCTTCTGGTAGCGCAGGCGGTTCTCCAGGTTGCGCAGGTCCCAGCGCATCCCGTAGGCCGGGTAGCTCAGGGTCTCATAGTCGAGCTTGCCGGTCTCCAGGAGCCTGGGCGCGCCGGGAGCCCGGCGCTGGTTGAGGGAGCTCTGCATGGCCATGAGCTGGGGGGAATAGCCTTTCAGATTGAGCCCGCTGAGGCGGTCGTAGTAGCCCGCGGCCAGCCCCGCCGTGCCCGGCCCCCCCGCGGCCTTGGCGCCCGCGGCTTGGTTGACGATCTGATCGGACATGCCGCCCTGGCCCTCGAACATGGTCTTGAGGATCTCGCGCTTCTCCTCCTCGGACATCTCCCCGTCGGCGCGCATGAGCTTGGAGTCCAGGCTGCTCTTCTTGAGCCGGCCGTAGGTGCTGTCGCGCACCTTCCCGGCGTCGATATGGAAGCTGCGGCTCGTGTTGCGCAGCACCATCTCTTCGAAGCGGTGGCTGCCTTCCTGGTCGTCCGCCGCCAGGCCCACGGCCAGGTGCGCGGCCGAGTCTGGATTGTCCTGGACCCATTTGCGGATCTCGGCCTGGCGCTGCCGAGGGTCGGAGGAGCCTGATATCTGGGCGGCGATGCGCGAATCGTTGATGCGTCCGGCCAGGGAATCGGCCACCGAGGGGTCGCGCTGCAGGGATTCCATGAAGGCCCGGGCCAGCTCGGATCGGGAAGTATCCGCGGCGGTCCCCGCGACGTCTTCCTGGGCAGCGGCCAGCCCCAGGAGCAGGCACAGCAGGGCCGGGCCGGGGGTCATCGCGTCTCCTCGCGCGCCGAGGTCGCCGTCTGTTCGAAAGAGAACACGAGCTTGGATGAGGAGAAGGCGCGGCCGCGGTCGTCGATCCGGCTCTTGCCGAGCAGGAACCGGTCCGAGGGGACGTCCCGGCGGAGCTTCTGGCGCAGGTCCAGGAAGCTGTGCACGGAGCTCTTCTCCGGGTCGTTCCAGCGCGCCAGGCCGTAGCGGCCGCTGGGGCTGATCTGCAGGGCTTCCAGCCTCGGGAAGGGGCCCGTCTCCCAGAGCGTGTTCCCCAGATAGGTCTTGGCCGCCGCGTACCAGCCCGAGTTCCTCCGCAGCGCCAGCAGGCAGGTCTTGCCGTCATCCGAGAAGACGAGGGAGGGGCTGCCGGGGACCGCGTCGGCGCCCTCCTCGCTCCAGAGCTCCTGGCCGGCGGGGTCGAAGAAGCGCAGGACCCGTTGCTCCTCCAAAATCTTGGTCTTGAGGGTGTTCCAGGTCGTGCGCAGATCGATGGTCCAGGCGAAGCGTCCGTCTCGCGAGGTGTCGCCGTCGATGGTCTTGGTCTTCACCCGCGCCGCGGAGGACTCCTCCCAGCGGCCGAGGCCGATCTCGTTGGCGAGGGTCCCTTCAGCGTCGAAGTAGAGCAGGGACTTGGGCATGCGCTGCCACCCTGGCCGGGGACCCGCCGCGCCCGTTTCCGGTCCGCAGAAGGCGGCTGACAGAAGAAAGACACCGGCCCAGGCCGCCGCGTTCAATCCTCCGCTTCCTCCACCCGGATGTCTCCCCCTTCGAGCGGGAAGACCTTGACGGCGTAGGGCTGGGTGACGGCCTGCAGGGCCATGCCTTCAGGCTTCATCTCTTTATATTTTACCACCGTCGCGCCGCCGGCCGGGCCGACGCCGAGCCATTGCACCCGGTAGCCGCCCGTGCGGCGCTCCCCGAGGAGCACGGCGACCGCAAAGTGGGTCTTGAAATCCGGGGCCGTCGGCGCCTCCTGTCCGATGGCGGCCCAGGACGAGCGCCAATCGGCCGCGGACCGGATCACCTTCCGCGCGCCTTGGAGCGCGCCGGAGAACTGTCCCTTCCACTCCGTCATGACCGCCTCTTCAATTCTGCCCGCCGACGAGCATGTCGGGGATGCGGATGGTGGGCATGCCGTCCGAGACCGGGACCCCTTGCCCATCCTTGCCGCAGGTGCCGATGCCCCAGCCGATGTCCCACCCCACGCGGTCGATGGCGGCCAGAGCCTCGGAGCCCACGCCCATGAGGTTGGCGTCTCGCACCAGGTGCCGGACCTCGCCGCCTTCCACCCAGTAGCCCTCGTCCACCTCGAAGACGAATTCGCCCGTGGCCGTGTTGACCTGGCCGCCGCCCATGCGGGTCACGAACAGGCCGGCCTTGAGGCCGCGCAGGATATCACGGGGGTCGTCCCGGCCCGGGGCGATGTAGAGGTTGGACATGCGCGGGATGGGCCGGCAATGGAAGGATTCCCTCCGTCCGTGGCCGTTGGATTCGCGCCGATCCTTGAGGGCGCTGACGCGGTCGTAGAGGTAGTCCGCGAGCACCCCGTCGCGCACCAGGACCGTGGGCCGGGCCGGCACGCCCTCGTCGTCGAAGCCGAAGCTGCCCCGGGCGCAGGGGATGGTGGGGTCGTCTATCACCGTCACGTTCTCCGGGGCCACGCGCTTGCCGACCTTCCCCTGGTAGGCGGGGGAGGTCCCCTCCTGGACGAGGTCGGCCTCGAGGGAATGGCCGACGGCCTCGTGGATGAGGGTCCCTCCCGCGGAGGATGAGATCACCACCGGCATCTCCCCGGCCCTGGCCTTGGGCGCGTCGAGCTTGGCCAGGGCCCGCGCCGCCGCGGCCTTGGCCGCGGCCAGGGGGCTGCCGTCCGCGATCAACTCGTAGCCTTTGAGGCCGCCCAGGACCGCTTGTCCGGTCTGCAGGTGGCCGTCCTTTTCCGCGACCACGTTGATGGAGAGCAGGACGGCGGTGCGCGAAGATCGGCAGCGGGCGCTGTCGCTGTTGACCAGGAGCACCTCCTTGCGGCCTTCGCCGTAGGCGAGGGTGACCTGGCGGATGTGCGGGAACCCCGAGCGCACCGCGGCGTCGATGCGCTGCAGGAGGGCGATCTTGTCGTCGAGCGGGACCGTCCCGGGGCCGATGCGCGCGGGCACGCGCCAGGCGCGCTCCGGCGCCAGGGCGATGGGCGCCGGGGCCGGCCCCTCTCCCAGGAGGGAGCCGCGCAGGAGGAGGGCCTGCCCGCCGCAGAGGGAGTTGGCGCTGCCCTGCAGGGTCTCCACCGAGCCTTCACGCCGGCGCAGGAAGCGCAGTCCCGTCCCGCGCTCCGTGCCGGCGGCGAGGTCCTCCACGCGGGAGTCCTCGAAGCGCACGGAGGCGCTCTCGGAGCATTCTAGGAAAACCTCCCCGTAGTCCGCTCCGCGCACGCAGCGCGCCAACTCGTCCGGCGAGACGGCGTCGAGTCCGTCGTGCCCCATCAGGTCAAAGGTATCAAATTAAGGTACAATCGCACACGATGCTTTGGCGGCGGAGCAACCCTCTACCCGAGGCTCTGGCGAGCCAGGGCCGTGCCTGCGTCGCGGCGGCTGAACAGTCCGCGCGCTATTTCCGCTCCCCCAGCCGGACTGGCGCCTATGCGGCGCACCGGGCCGGGCTGCTGGCGCGGCGCGAGGCCGCCGCGGCCGAGGCCGCGCTGTCGGCCGGGCGGGACGCTTGGCGACGGGACCTACTGAGCATCTCCCGGCGGCTGGCGGCCGGGGCGCGTGAGTTGGCCGCGGGAACGGCCGAGGCCTCGCGTTTCGGCGTGGCCGACGCCCCCGGTCTGGCGGGAGGCTGCGCCGGGCTGCGCGCCTGCGGCCGGGGACTCGAGGCGGCCATGAGGGCGTTCTCTGATGGCGCGCGCTGTGAAGCAGCCCTGGTGGAGGCCAAGCGCTGGGCCCTGGTCGCCCAGCGGCGTCTGCGCCTGGCGCGCGCCCAGTCCCTGGGCTCCCCGGGAGCGGTCCGCGATCTGAAGGTCCGGACCGTGCTGGAGCGCCTGGAGGCCGCGGTCGAGGCCTGGCAAAGGGCCGCGGACTGCGCGGCCGAGTACATCGGGAGCTTGGCGGAATGAGAACAGCGCTCTTCTTCATCCTTCTGGTCCTGTCGGTCCCCGCACGGGCCGCCGGCATCCGTCTCACGATCCTGCACACCAACGACATCCACGGCTGGCTCCTGCCCCGCCTCCCCTATTTCGACGAGTCCGAGACCAAGCGGCTCATCGGCGGCGCCGAGGCCCTGGCCGCCTTCTCCAGGAAGGTTCCGGGGCCCAAGCTTCTGCTCGACGCCGGCGACTGGTACCAGGGCACCCCGGAAGGCAGCCTCCGGGGCGGGCGGGTCATGGCCGATTTCTTCAACGCGGCCGGCTACGACGCCCTGACCGTGGGCAACCACGAGTTCGACGATGGGGAAGCCAACCTGCGGGCCATCATGAAGGCCCTGCGCGCCCCGGTGCTGGCCGCCAACATCTACGCGGCGGACGGCAAGCGCGCTCCGGGGTTCAAGCCCTGGCTGGTCAAGGAGGTGGGCGGGGTCAAGGTCGGGCTCTTCGGCTTGGCCAACCCCAACATGC
Source organism: Elusimicrobiota bacterium (assembly GCA_016212825.1). Classification (GTDB taxonomy): domain Bacteria; phylum Elusimicrobiota; class Elusimicrobia; order UBA1565; family UBA9628; genus UBA9628. Next base: position 7,037 of record JACRDS010000179.1, read on the forward strand.
GCAGCCTCGCCTTCCCCGAGCATATCGCCGGGCTGGAATTCCGCCGCGGCGTGGACGAGGCCAGGGAAGCGGTGGCGGCCTTGCGCCGGCAGGGGGCCACGGTCGTCATCGCCATCACCCACCGCGGATTCGAGGCGGCCGGCTCGACCGGCTACGAGGGGGACAAGCTCCTGGCGGCGAGCGTGCCGGGCATAGACCTCATCGTGGGCGGCCACAGCCACACCGTGCTCCAGTCGGGGGAGCGCGATGCGGCGCATGGGACCCTCATCGTGCAGGCTGGCTCGGAACTGGTCCGGGCGGGGGAGACGGTCCTGGAGATCGATCCCCGGACCAAGAAGGTGGTCAAGTCGTCCTCCCGGCTGGTGGACCTCTGGGCCGACGAGACGGGGCCCGATGCGGCCATGGCCGGGGTCGTGCGCCGCATCCAGGCGGAGGTGGGCCCCATCTATGACGTGGTGGTGGGCACCGCGGCCGCGCCCCTGCTGCGCAACCGGGACGGCGAGTCGTCCTTGGGGGACTGGCTGACGGATTGCGAGCGCGACTGGGCGGGGGCGGACCTGGCCCTGCAGAACGGCGGGGGCATCCGCGCCGACATCCCCGCCGGCCCCGTCACGCTGCGGCGGCTCTACAACGTGATGCCGTTCGAGAACCGGGTCGTCAGGCTGGTCATGAGAGGTAAAGACGTGCGGAGCATCCTCGACCACGGCGTGGGCATGGCCCGCATCGCGCAGATCTCGGGCGCCCAGGTGGCCTTCCGCCGCAAGGCTCCGGAGGGCGGCCGGCTGGAGACGGTCCGCGTCGGGGGTCGGGACCTGGTGGATGCGTCCACCTACACGTTCACGACCATCGATTTCCTGGTCAAGGGCGGGGACGGTTACACCGCCTTCGACTCTGCCGTCAGCAGCGAATTCACCAAGACGAGGCTGCGGGACGTGCTGCAGGAGTGCGTGCGCAAGAGCCCCCTGCTCGCGGTCCCGGCCGCCGGCCGTCTGGTGCCCTTGGGGGAATGACATGGTGCTGAAATCCGTCCGCGCCAAGACCGAAGCCGCCTGGACCACCACCAAGAAGATCCTGGCCCTGATGAGCTGCTGGGGCCTGGTCTTCAGCCTGGTGACCATCACCAAGCTCGCCGTGGCCTTCGAGTACGACGACGGCCTGGTCTTCTCCACGCCCGCCTACGTCAAGGCTTTCGCCAGCGTCCAGCAGCCTTATGGCCCGGAGTTCTGGTCCGTGGTCAACCGCAGCTACGACATCGAGAAGCCCAAGTACCTGGTCCAGGCGCTGGCCTGGGCCTTCCGCCTCTTCGGCTTCAAGGTCGGCATCGTCGCGGACCGGCCCTCCACGGATGGGGATGCCTTGCGCAAGGAATGGCGGCGCCTGACCCCAAAGACCTTGTTCTTCTTCGCCGCGGACCGCGGCGACAAGAAGGGCTTCTTCGAGAGGACCAACTTCGTCCTGTTCGTGGGGGATTGCGATTCCGCCATCATGGACGCGCGCAAGGCCGGGGTCTACTCCGTGCGCGTCAAGAGGAGCCCCAAATCCTACCAGAAAGAGGACTACCACCCGGGGACATTGGGAGAGCTGGTCCTGCCCCTTTCGCAGTATTGACTTTTTCCCCATATTCGCGTAGAATAAGTCATTAAATGAGTGTGGCCAAATTGGCCACACAAGGGGATGTCACTGATGACCTCAGCCGTCCGAAAGCCGCTCATCGCAGGCAACTGGAAGATGCATCTGGGCCTGGCCCAGTCCGTGGACCTGGCTAAGGCGGTCCGGGACGGCACGACAGGCTCCCCGGCGGAGGTGGCGGTCTGCGTCCCCTTCACCGCCCTGAGCGTGGTGGCCGAGGTGCTCAAGGGGAGCCATGTGCGCCTGGGCGGCCAGGACCTATATTGGGAGGCACAGGGCGCCTTCACGGGCGAGGTCTCCGCGGGCCAGCTCTGCGACGCGGGCGCCACGCACGTCATCATCGGGCACTCGGAGCGCCGCAGGCTCTTCGGCGACACGGACGAGGCGGCCAACAAGAAGCTCAAGGCGGCCCTGGCCGCCAAGCTCATCCCCATCGTGTGCGTGGGCGAGACCCTCGACGAGCGCCAATCCAACCAGACCTTCCGCGTGCTGGAGACCCAGCTGGCCGGGGCCCTCAAGGGATTCGCCCCAGCGGACCTTCCTCCGGTGGTGGTCGCCTACGAGCCGGTCTGGGCCATCGGCACCGGCGTGACCGCCACTCCTGCGCAAGCGCAGGAAGCGCACTTATTCCTGCGCAAGCAGGCCGCCAAGCTTTACGGCGAGGGGTTCGCGGCCGGACTGCGCATCCTCTACGGCGGCTCGGTCACGGCCGAGAACGTGGACAACCTCATGGCCCAGCCGGACCTGGACGGTGCCTTGGTGGGAGGAGCCAGCCTCAAGGCGCCCTCCTTCTCGCGCATCGCCAACTTCCAGGTGACCGCGAAGGCCTAGACCCCATGGAGAACGCCGGGCTGGTGGAGGGGCTGGCTGCGGATATCGCGAAGCGCCTGCGGCGTTCGAAGACTCCTGTCCCCATCGGCGTTTCCAACCGGCATGCCCACATCACCGCGGAGCATTTCGAGGCGCTTTTCGGCAAGGGCGCCGCCATCACCAAGCTGCGCGACCTCACCCAGCCGGGGCAGTTCGCGGCCGACGAGAGGTTCGACGTGCAGGGACCCAAGGGCGCCATCAAGGGTGTGCGCCTGCTGGGGCCCTTCCGGCCCAAGACCCAGATCGAGGTCTCCCGGACCGATGCCCTGGCCCTGGGCGTCCAGCCGCCGGTCCGCGAGTCGGGGGACCTGGGCGGCTCGGCGCCGCTGCGGCTGACCGGGCCTTGCGGCTCGGTCGAGGTCCGAGAAGGCCTCATCCTGGCTCGGCGGCACCTGCACTGCACTCCCGCGGCCGCGGCCGCCATCGGGCTTTCCAACGGCGAGATCGTGCGCGTCAGCGCGGGCCGCGGCGGCGGGCGGGGGACGGTTTTTGAGGACACGGTCGTGCGGGTGTCGGAGAAGTTCAGTCTGGAGCTGCATCTGGATACGGACGAGGCCAACGCCGCCGGCGTCAAGACCGGCGACCTAGCCCATATCGTATAGGGGGTCAGATCTTGAAATTTGAAAAATTCAAATTTCAAGATCTGACCCCAACAAGGAGGTAAGCATGAACGCACTGGGAATGATCGAGACTCGGGGCCTGGTGGCCTGTGTCGAGGCCGCGGACGCCGCGGTCAAGGCCGCGGACGTCAAGCTCGTCGGCTACGAGAAGGTCGGGACCGGCCTGGTTACGGTGCTCTTCCGGGGCGAGGTGGCGGCCTGCAAGGCGGCCTGCGACTCCGGCGCCGCCGCGGCCCAGAAGGTGGGCGAACTCGTGGCCTGCCACGTCATCCCCCAGCCGCACTCGGATCTCGAGGGCAAGATGCCGATCTCTTTGGCCGAGAACCTCGCCCGCCGCAAGTAAGCGAGGATCCCAACTTGATCTTCGCGCGCGTGACGGGGAGCGTCGTCTGCACCCAGAAGGACGAGAAGCTGGTCGGGTGCAAGCTGCTCCTGGTGCAGCCCGTGGACCTCGCCGGCGCCCCCAAGGGCAGCCCCATCGTGGCCGTGGACTCGGTGGGGGCCGGCGAGCGGGAACTGGTCCTGCTCGTGCAGGGCTCCAGCGCCCGCCAGACCTCGCGCACCCAGGGCAATCCCGTGGACGCGGTTATCTTCGCGATCGTGGACACGGTGGAGCAGGGCGGCAAGGTCGTGTTCAAGAAGTCCGAGGACAAGGATGCAGGCTGAAGAGATAGCCAGGATCGTCGGCGATGTGCTCAAGCGCCTGGAGACCCAGGAGGGACTGGACCTGTCGAGCCCCGCCCCGAGGGCCTCGGAGGCCGGCGAGGTCGTCTTCCCCGCGGTGGACGCGGCAGTGGCCGCGACGGCGCGGGCCCAGCGGGCCTTCCAGGACCAGGGGCTCGAGGTGCGCCGGGCCGTCATCAAGGCCATGCGCAAGGCTGCCATCGCGGGCGCCGAGAAGTGGGCCCGCATGGCGGTGGCGGAGACCAGGATGGGCCGGGCCGAGGATAAGGCGCAGAAGAACCTCCTCTGCGCGACCCGCACCCCGGGCGTGGAGGACCTGCAGTCCCGGGCCTACACCGGAGACAAGGGCCTGACCTTGGTGGAGTACGCGCCGTTCGGCGTGGTGGCGGCCATCACTCCTTCGACGAACCCTGCCGCCACGGTCATCTCCAACGCCATCGGCATACTCGCGGCGGGCAACTCCGTGGTCTTCGCCCCGCACCCATCCGCGGCCGGGGTCTGCCAGGACGCCATGCGCGCCCTGTCCGCCGCCGCGGTCTCCGCCGGGGCGCCCTCCGGGCTCATCGCCACGGTCTCGCCCGCCTCGCAGGAGACGACCAAGGCCCTGCTGTCCCATCCGGGGGTCCAGCTCAACATGGTCACCGGCGGACCGGCCATCGTGAAGGTGGCCATGACCACGGGCAAGACCTGCAAGACCATCGCGGCCGGGCCGGGCAACCCGCCCGTGGTGGTGGATGAGACGGCCGTCTTCCCCAAGTGCGCGGAGGACATCGTCTTCGGCGCGAGCTTCGACAACAACGTGCTGTGCATCGCGGAGAAGGAGGTCATCGTGGCGGAGGCGGCCAAGGCGCGGTTCCTGGAGTGCCTGCGGCGCGACTCGCGGGCCTTCGAGCTCGATGCCGCCCAGACGGACGCGGTCACGAAGCTCGTGATCAAGTCCGGCGGGCGCCGGGGCGAGGAGGCGGTCATGAACCGCGACTTCGTGGGCCGCGACGCGGCGGTCATCGCCCAGGGCGCCGGCATCGGCGTCCCCGCGGCAACGCGCCTGCTCTGGGCCGACGTGCCCAACGACCATCCCTTGATCTGGGCCGAGCAGCTCATGCCGGTGCTGCCCGTGACCTCGGCGCGGGACGTGGACGCGGCCGTCGAACTGGCCTACGAGGCCGAGGCGGGCAACCACCACTCCGCGGCCATGTACTCGACCAACGTCGGCAACCTGACCCGCATGGGCCGGCGCATGGCCTGCTCCATCTACGTCAAGAACGCCCCGACCCTCTACGGCCTGGGCCTGGGCGAGGGCTACGCCTCCATGTCCATCGGCACCCCGACGGGGGACGGCATCACCAAGCCCTCGCATTTCGTGCGGCCCCTGCAGTGCAGCCTGGTCGGATACTTCCGGATCGCGTGAGGTGACTATGCTGGCCAACATCGCCATAGGTCTTCTGGAGACGGCCTCCATCGCCAAGGGCATCGAGGCGTCCGACGCCATGTGCAAGATGGCCTCGGTCAAGCTCGCGCGCGCCGGGGTCATTGCCCGGGGCAAGTACCTGATCCTCATCACCGGGCCCGTGGGAGAGGTGGAGAGCTCCCTGCGCGCCGGCCGGCAGATGCTGGGCCAGGACCTCATCGACGAGGTGCTCATCCGCAACGTGCACAGCCAGGTCCTGGAGACTTTGGACAAGCGCGTGCCGGTCCAGTCGATGGATGCGCTGGGCATCATCGAGACCAAGGACGCCATCGCCACGGTGCGCGCCGCCGACGCGGCGGCCAAGGCCGCGGCCGTCTCCCTCATCGAGACCAAGGTCACGGTGGGGGGAGGCAAGGGCTACGTGACCATGGGCGGGGAGGTCGGGGCCGTGCGCTCCGCCGTGGCCGCCGGCATAACGTCGGTCCCCGAGGGCGGGCTGATCTCCCACGTGGTGATCTCGCAGGCCAACTCTCAGCTCCTGGAGACGGTGGGCAAATGAAGATCGTCATCGGCTCGGACCATGGGGGCTTTCCGGCCAAGGAGTTCGTCAAGAAGACCATCCAGAAGCTCGGGCACGAGGTCGTGGATTTCGGCTGCCACTCGCCCGAGAGCGTGGACTACCCGGACGTGGCCCAGCTGGTGGCCGAGGCTGTGGTGCGGGGGGACTTCCAGAAGGGCGTGCTGGTCGACGGCTTCGGCGGAGCCGTGGCCCTGGCCGCCAACAAGGTCCCGGGGGCGCGCGCTGTCGCTGCCTACGACTCGGTCTCGGCCCGTTTCGCCGCGGCGCACGACGACTGCAACGTCCTGTGTCTGGGCGGCAAGACCCACGGCGAACTGGTCCTGGCCGAGATCCTCAACGTGTTCTTCGCCACGAAGTTCGAGGGCGGGCGGCATGAGGGCCGGCTGGCCAAGATCGCGGGCATCGAGAAGAAATACTCCAGATGAAGCTGGCCAGGGTTGTGGGGCGGGTCTTCTGCGCGCGGCAGGACCCGGGCATAGACAACAAGACCCTGCTGCTCATCCAACCCCTGCGCTGGGAGGACGAGTCTCCGCTCGGCGACCCGCTGGTGGCGGCCGACGCGGTGGGCGCGGGCGCCTCCGAGAAGGTATACTGGGTCGCGTCCCGCGAGGCCGCGGTGGCCTTCAAGGACGTGCCGCCCGTAGACGCCGCCGTGGTGGCCCTCGTGGACGGCCACCAAGTCAAAGATTTCCGGAAGCAGGGAAGTTTGTGAACTTCGTGAAAGCTTGACACCATGTTCATAGGAGAGGTCGTGGGCAACGTGTGGGGGACGCGCAAGCACCCGTCCCTCAAGGACCGGCGCCTGCTCCTGGTCAGGCCCATAGACCCATTGACCGGTCAGCGCGTCGGTGACGCGGTGATGGCCTTGGACGGGGGCGTGCAGTCC
>JACRDS010000182.1 GCA_016212825.1 Elusimicrobiota bacterium
GACCGAGGGAGCTGCGGCTATAGAGGAAGGCAGGGACGCGCCCGGGGTCGCCAGCAAAGAGAGGGCGGGCCCAGGCTGGGCCAACTGCAGCCCGGTTATGGGCAGCCTGCCGGTGACGGGCAGCGCGGTCCCGGTCCGGTACGTTCTGACCGCGGCTGCCCAAGCTTGGTTCCCGGGAGCCAGTCCGGCTACGGCCAGACTCAGCGCGGCCGCAGCCGCTTTTTTCATCAAGGTCTGCTTCATGACAGTCCTCCTGGGGCCCGATGCATCATGCCATCATTGTAGCCGGGAACGGTCCGATGGACATGAGGCGCATGGTCCAAGACGGGTCGGCAAAGGCTACAGAAACGACGCTGGCATCTTCCGGGGCCAGCGGGAAGAGACGTTTCCCGCTGATCTATTGACAGGGCCCCGGGGTCCTGTCTAGACTGTGCCGATGCGCAGGCGACCGGCCGCAGCCGATGAGGACATCCCGGAGTCCCGGCCCGATGGGAAGGAGGGCTCGCCCGGGCCGTCCACCTTGGTGCAGCCTCTTTTCGAGTCGGGCAGGCTCAAGGAGGCGGCCGCGGTCCTGGCGCGGCTGGAAGACGAGGGCGCCCCGCCCTGGGAGGTCCTACTCTGGCGGGCACGCATCGCGGAGAAGGAGCGGCGCTGGAGCGACGCGCAGCGGGGCTTCGCGGGAGCCCTCGCCGCCCGCCCGGGGGCCGTGGAGCTGGAACTCGACTTCGCCCGCTACCTCGAGTCGCGCGGCCGCCTGAGCGCAGCGGAGGGGCGTCTGCGCCGCGCCCTGCAGACGAGGGAGCGCGTCGGCGAGGTGCATCTGGCCCTGTCCCGGCTGTACCGTCGGAGGGGGCGCGAGGATTCCGCCCGGGAACAGCTGCGCCTGGCCGCGCGGGCCGTGAGGGAGGGCATCGCCTCCCCGTCGGACCAGGCCCTGCTGGTGCGGGGGTTGGCGGCCGCGGGGCGTCTGCTCCAGGCCGAGCGCGAGCTGCTCCGCGCGTCGGCGCCGGTGGACCCCGGCGCCTGGATGCAGGGGCTCCTCACCCTCGTGCGCGCCGGCCGGTGGAGCCGGAGCCTGGAGCGGGCCTTCCGGGCCTCTCCCCCGGAGTGCGCCCGGTCCTGGCCGCGGGTCTTCTCCGCCCTGCTCTGCGCCCGCCTCTATGCGCAGGCGTTCGGGCTGGCCGAGGCCATGCTGCGCCGCCTGGGGCCTCCCGACTCCCCCTGGGAGCTGTTGTGGCCCTGGTACGCGGAGATCCCCAGCGCCGTGGGACAGGACCGGTTCTTCAAGGACGAGCTCGCCCGCCTGGCGCGCGCCTCCCGGAAGGGGGGCTTCCCCCGCTGGTTCGCCTTCTGCCGGGCCATCCTCCTGGACCAGTTGGCCCGGCGGCAGGAGGCCTGGGCCGAGCACGCGGCCGTGAGCCGGCCGCCGCAAAGGCTCTACGCCTGGATGCAGCAGTCCTTCGTGCTGACGCTCATCAACCGGGGGCGCTTCCGGGAGGCGGTCGCGCTGGGCCGCCTCCTCCTGCGCCGGCATCCCGGCCACAAGTGGGTGCGCGAACGCCTGGCTCAGGACCTGCCGTCGGCGCGGCGGGGCGGGCGGCCTATCCGGCGACGACGCGGTCCTTGCTGAGCCATATCTCCACCCGGCGGTTCTGGGAACGGCCGGCCGCGGTGCGATTCTCGGCCAGGGGACGGCTGCTGCCCAGGCCGCGGTAGCGCAGGCGCTGCGGGGAGATGCCTCGGGCGATCAGGAAGGCATAGACGGTGTTCGCCCGCTGCTCCGAGAGACTGAGGTTGTGCTCCGGGGCGCCGGTGTCGTCCGTGTGGCCCAGGATGGAGACGGGTCGCGAGGGATGGGCCCGCAGGAACCGGGCGACCGCTTCGAGGGCCGCGGGCGCGCGCGCAGAGAGGTCCGCGCGGCCCACCGCGAAGAGCAGGTCCGGCAGGCGCACGGCGATCCGGTCGCCCTCCTCGTGCAGGGCCAGGGGCTGTCCCGCCAGGGGGGCCAGTTCCGGCGGGGTCATGAAGGAGAAGCTCTCCCGGAGGCTCTCCAGCCGCCGTCCGCCCAGGCTCACCGTCAGCCGAGCCCCATAGAACCCGTCGCGCACCACCGCGCCGTCGGCGCCCACGCCGAACCAGGCGACGCGCCGGGGGCACGGGCCTGCCCCGGCGAACCTCTGCATGAGCCGGTCGGCGGCGTCCATGACCAGGATCTCCCAGGAGTCCGCGGCTGCCGGGGCCTCGGGGAAGAAGACGACCGTCCCGCGCAGGGACGCGTCGTCGTCCTGGAAGATGTTGGCGACCCGCAGGGCGGCCGTGTCGGCGGGGAAGCTGAAGGCCGTCAGCGCCGCGGCCAGGGCCAGCCAGGGGATGTTGTTGAGGATGGCTCAGTCTCCGGACCAGGGATTGAAGCCGCCGCCCCGCACCGGCGCCTGGTCGCAGAGTTCTTCGAAGAGCTTGAGCTGCTCCGGCGTGGCGCCGCGCTCCTCCAGGCTCCAGTAGGTCATGCCGTAGTTCATGTTGTACTCGGTGGCGGACCAGGGCCGGCCCTTGTAGGAGGCCACGCCCTTGGCCGCGGACCGGATCTGCTCGTCCGACACCCCGCCCAACGTGATGGCCTGCTTGATGATGGGCTCCCGGGACAAGGCCGCGACGATGTCCTTGGCGGGCGCGGCGTCGGAGACCCGGGCCACCTTGTAGGCCCCGTTGTTGAGCACCTTGACCAGCAGGAGGCCGTGGCGCTGCAGCAGCGAGCTCACGTCGTCCTCGCTCACCGCGTTCTCGATGTTGAGGCCGCCGACGGAGACGACGTACTTCTCGCGCAGGGAGATGATGAGTTGGCTGGAGGCCGGGGGATCGAACTTGACCGGCTTGGCGTAGAGCACGGCCGGCAGGGTCTGCAGGAGCCGCGCGGTGGGCGCGGCAGCGAGGCCCGCGGCGCCCACGGTGTAGGCCCCGTCCCGGTCGATGGACAGGACGCGCAATCCGCGGTCGCTCAGGAGCTTGCCGATCTCGCTCTCATCCACCGAGGTCTCGGCGTTGATCCCGCCGAAGGAGCGCACCGCGGACTTCTTGAAGGCGATCTGGACCTGATCGGTCTCGGGGACCGTGAAGGTCACCGGGGTGGCGTAGAGCACGATGCCCTTGCCGGAGAGCGCGACCGAGACCGTGTAGGTGCCGTCCCAGCCCTTGGAGAGCAGGCGCAGCCCCTTCTCTTCGAGGAAGCCGGCGATGTCCTCCTCCGTGACCTTGACCTCGACGTTGACGCCGTCGGCGTCGGCCATCACGGTCTTCTTGAAGCGCATGCGGATCTGCTTCTCTTTGGGCGGCTCGGGAGCGGGCAGGCGGCGCAGTTCCGCGTTGAGGGTCTTGAGGTTCACGACGGCCTTGAAGGAGCCCAGGTGCGTCTCGCTCTGGGTCCAGTCCACGGTGAACTCGACCTTGGTCCCCTTGGCGATGTCCCGGGCCGCGCTCACGGCCACGGCCGGCGCCACCGGGCCCGCGAGCTTGACGCCCACGGCCGCGAGCTGGCGGATCCAGCCGGCCTTGCGGCGGGTCAGGGTCTCGATCAGGAGGTCCCGGTGCGCCTGGGCGACGCCGTCCGCGAAGGCGACCTGGGAGAGCAGGGGCGGGCCCTTGGGCTTGGCGCGCTTGGCCGGGGCCGGAGCCGGAGCCGGCTTCGACGCGGCGATCTCCGCCGGGTCATCGGCCGCAGCGTGCGGGCCCAGTACCTGGGACATGACCTGCTCGGCGGTCGCGGCGGCGGCCTCGCCCTTGAGCTCGGGCGCCTTGAGCGCCTGCAAGGCTGGCGCGACCGCTTCCGAGACGGCGGAGATGTTCATGGACGGCGCGGCGGCCGAGACCAGCGGCGTCCGGGGAAGGACGGCGGCGGAGAGAGCGGGAGCGATCTGCAGCGCCGGGAGCGCCGGAGCGGCGAGGACGGGGGTCAGGGTCGCGCTCAGGCTGCCGGTCAGACTGGGGGGCGCTGTCGCCAGCCTGGCGCCCAGGGCGCCCAAGGAGACCTGCGGCACGGCCGAGGCCCTGACCGTGGAGAGACGGCCCTCGTAGACTTGCGCGCAAAGGCCCGAGGCCAGGATGAGAGCGAGACTGGTCATGGTCGTTCAACCTCCGGAAGAGCGTATCCATTATAGCGGGGAAGCCCCGCCGCCCTGATGGGCCATGCGGTGCCGCCGGAGGGGGGTATTGGGCCTATGGTCTTTTGGGACCTTTGCGGGCCGGCGGAGGCTGTACACGGCGACAAAAGTATTAGTAATATTAATATATGAAAACCAACCACCCATCTTGCCGGAACCGTTCCGCCGCCCGCGCCAGCCTGCGCGCCATGGACATCCTCCATGACCCCTACCTGAACAAAGGCACCGCTTTCACCGAGGCCGAGCGCAAGCGCTTCGGCCTGCTCGGGCTCCTGCCGCCCCAGGTCTGCACCATCGAGGAGCAGGTCCAGCGGGTCCTGGAGAACTTCCGGCGCGTGCCGGACGGCCTGGGCCAGTACATCATGCTCACCGCCCTGCAGGACCGCAACAAGACCCTCTTCTACCGCGTGGTCATGGACAACATCGAGGAGACCATGCCCGTCATCTATACCCCGGTGGTCGGCCAGGCCTGCCAGGTCTACGGCCACATCTTCCGGCAGCCCAAGGGCCTCTATGTCTCCCGGGACTACTGCGGCCACGTCAAGACCATCCTGCGCAACTGGCCGGGGCGCGACATCCGCGTCATCGTGGTGACGGACGGCGAGCGCATCCTGGGCCTGGGCGACCTGGGCGCCAACGGCATGGGAATCCCTGTCGGGAAGCTCTCCCTCTACACGGCCTGCGCCGGCATCCCGCCGGACCAGACCCTGCCGGTGGTGCTCGACGTGGGCACCAACAACGAGTCCCTGCTCAAGGACCCCCTGTATCTGGGCATCCGCAGGAAGCGCATCGGCGGGGCGGAGTACGACGCTTTCGTGGACGAGTTCATCCGCGCGGCCCGGGAGGTCTTCCCCAAGGCCCTCATCCAGTTCGAGGACTTCGCCAACCACAACGCCTTCCGCCTGCTGGACAAGTACCGCCGCGAGATCTGCACGTTCAACGACGACATCCAGGGGACCGCCGCGGTGACCCTGGCCGGCCTCTACAGCGCCCTGCGCGTGACCGACGGCAAGCTCAAGGACCAGACCATCCTGTTCCTGGGCGCGGGCGAAGCCGCGACCGGGATCGCGGACCTCTGCGTCAGCGCCGCTGTCGCGGAAGGCGCGGACCGGGAAGCGGCGCGCCGGCGCTGCTGGTTCGTGGACTCCAAGGGCCTGGTGGAGGCCGGGCGCACGGACCTGGCTCCGCATAAGAAGAACTACGCCCACCGGCACGCCCCGCTCAAGGACCTCCTGGCCGCGGTCAGGTCCGTCAAACCCGCCATCCTCATCGGCGCTTCCGGCCAGCCCAAGGCCTTCACCCGCGAGATCGTGGCGGAGATGGCCCGCATCAACCGGCGCCCGGTCGTCTTCGCGCTCTCCAACCCGACCTCCAAGGCCGAGTGCTCGGCCCAGGAGGCTTACGACTGGTCCGACGGCCGCGCCATCTTCGCCAGCGGCTCGCCGTTCCCGCCGCACACTCACAGGGGGAGGACCCTCGTCCCCGGCCAGGCCAACAACGCCTACGTGTTCCCGGGCATCGGCCTGGGGGTGGCGGTCAGCGAGGCCAAGCGCGTCACGGACGAGATGTTCTTCGCCGCGGCCAAGACCCTGGCGGAGATGACCTCGTCGAAAGACCTCGCCCAGGGCCGGCTCTTCCCGGCGCTCGCCCACATCCGGGAGATCTCGGCCCGCATCGCGGCGGCCGTGGCGGACGTGGTCTACAAGCGCGGCTTGACGAGCCAGCCCAGGCCCCGGCACCTGCTGGAGCACATCCGCAAGGCCCAGTATCAGCCGGTCTACGGGAAGCTGGCCAAGCGCTAGATAGAATGGACGAGCCGGGCACCTGACCCTAGTTGTAGAATTCGCGGGTTGCTTCGGGAGAAGCCTATCCGCATACAACACGGAGGTGACCGGCTCTATGAGTCATTTTACTACAGTCGTCGGCCTTGATGTCCATA
>JACRDS010000180.1 GCA_016212825.1 Elusimicrobiota bacterium
TATGGACATCAAGGCCGACGACTGTAGTAAAATGACTCATAGAGCCGGTCACCTCCGTGTTGTATGCGGATAGGCTTCTCCCGAAGCAACCCGCGAATTCTACAACTAGGGTCAGGTGCCCGGCTCGTCCATTCTATCTAGATCAGGGCCAGCCGAACAAGGCGCCGGCGTTCGCGGTCGTGAGGCGCGCGACCTCCACGACGGACATCCCCCAGGCCAGCGCCAGGGCGGCGGCGATCTCGGGGATGGCTCTAGGCTCGTTGCGCCTGCCGCGGCGGCTCTGCGGCGGCAGATACGGGCTGTCGGTCTCCAGCACCGTGCTCCCCGCGCCGACGCGGCGGAAGACTTCGCGCAGGGCCTCGTTCTTGGGATAGGTCGCCGGCCCGTCGGCCCCGATGGCGAAGCCGGCGGCCGCGAAGAACTCCGCGTCCTCCGGCTCTCCGGAGAAGCAGTGCACAACCCCCCAGAAGCGCCGGCCCGGAGGGGGGGGAGGGAATATCTCCGCCACGATGGCGCGCAGGTCCGCGTAGGCGCCTCGGCAGTGGATGACCGCGGGCTTGCCCCAATCGCGGCAGGCGGCCAGGAGGCGGCGCAGCGCGGCTTTCTGAATGTCCGGAGCCACCGGCCCTCGCGCGTAGTCGAGTCCGATCTCTCCAATGGCCACGACCTCGGCTGCCTCGACCTCGGCGCGGAGACGCTCCAGGAAGGACTCCGTGCATTGGTCCGCGTAGTAGGGGTGAAGCCCCAGCGCGCAACGCGCGTCCGCGGGCCGGGCCCGGACGAAGGCCAGCACCCGCGCCCACTCGTCCGGTGAGTCCCCGATCTCCACCAGCCGGCCCACGCCCGCGGCCGCGGCGCGCTCCAGGACCTCGGCCCGGTCCGGGTCGAACCGCGGATCCGTGAGATGGACGTGCGTGTCGAAGAACGCGGCGTCGGGACCGGCCATGGTCTCAGCGCGGGGTCAGGGCCAGGACCCTCGGATCCTTCTCCCGGGCCAGGTATTCGGCGCGGGCCTGCGCGCCCTCCCGGGAGCCCTTGTAGTAGTGGTCCAGGACCAGGGCCCGGGTCAGGAAGCGCACGGTCGGATCCGGGTCCTTGAGGAAGCGCGTCACCAGGGGCCAGGCCGCGCGGGGTTCCTGGTCCGCGAAGAGGTTGAGGGCGCGCACGCGCACCAGCAGCCGGTCCGAGTTGAGCCACTCCTCGCGCCGCACGCGCACCGCGTCGGGATAGCTCTTGGCGATCTGGAAGAGCGCGTAATCCGCGTTGCGCCTCACGATCTCGGTGTCGTCGTCGAGGAGGTCGGCCAGGGGCTCGATCCAGCGCAGGTCCTTGAAGGCGGCCGCCCGGACCGCCGCCTCGGCGCGCAGGGAAGCGTCGTCGGAGGACAGGAAGCGGCCCAGGGCCTCGGGGCGCACCCGCCGCAGCGCGGCCTCGCGCCGGGAGTCCAGGATCTCCTGGATGCGCCTCTCGACCGGCTCGCCGTCGTCGTAGCGCGGGTTGGCGCGGTAGAGCGCCAGATAGAAAGGCAGGGCCGCTTCCGCGTCGGCCCGAGCCCGGTAGTAGAGCTGCGCCAGCTTGGCCGCGCTGTAGAGGTCGTCCGGGTTCTTCTCCCAGGCCTCCAGGAAGAGCCGCATCGCCTTCTCCACATCGCGGTCCGCCAGGGCCAGGGCGCCCTCCACCATGAGCGCGCCCGCGTGGCCCGGCTGCTTGGAGAGGGTCTCCGCGACCAGGGCCCGCGCCGCCGCTTGGTCGCCTTTCTGCCAGACGGCCATGGCCAAAGTCGAGAAGACCGCCGGGTCGCGGGGTCGCGCGCGCAGGAGCTCTTCCAGGGCCTCCTTCGCCAGGGCCGCTTCCTCTCCCGCGGCTGCGCCACGCTGGGCGCGTCGGCCCAGCTCCTCGAGCGCGCCCCGGGCCTCGAAGGTCCCCGGGGCCGCGGCCGCGAGTTTCGCCCAGCCGGTCAGCGCGGTGCGCGCGTCTCCGGCCGCGGCGGCCAGCTCGGAGCGGTAGGCCAGCAGGCCGGGGTCCTCCGGGTGAACGGCCAGGCCGGCCTCCAGAGCGCGCAGGGCCTCCGCGGAACGGCCGCGCGACTGCTCGATGTGGGCAAGGTAGTGGAGGGCGGCCGGCTCGGCGGGGTCGGCGGCCAGGCGCGCCTTGATCCGGGCCTCGCCGGCGGGGGAAGAGTCGAACGGCGCATCCCCGAGGAAATGGCGTCCCTTGTAGAGCACCACCAGGGCGTGGGCGCGGAAGAAGGCCTCGTCCCCGAACAGGCTGCGCGCCCACTGCATGACGTAGAATGCGTCCGCCGGGCGGCCGGCGAGGACGAGGGCCTCGGCCAGGCGCAGGTGCGCGGGGCAGTCCAGGAAGCGCTCGCGGAAATCGCCCCGCGCCCTCTGCAGGGCGGCGTCGCGCGCCGGCGCCTCGGCTCGGGTCGGCCGCGCCGGCGTCCCGCCGCGCAGCCAGTCGTAAAGGTAGGTCGCGTAGAGTCCGGCGACCGCCACGATGAGCAGGGACGCCCCCCAGATCATGAAGCGGTGGCGGGCGGCCTGCTGCATCAGAGGGTTTCCGCGTGCGGGTCGCGCAGGCTGTTGACGATGTCCCGGTAGACGTCGTCGTCCGCCCCCCCGTAGAAATCGTACATGACCGCCTCGCCCAGGATGAAGGTCTCCACCCCGGGCTCGGGCAACTCGGTCGCCACCTGGACCCCGCGCAGGGAGCTCACCTGGACGTTCTTGACCGCGAACTTGTCCCCGCGCGCCGCGTGCTCCGCGGTCACGCCGCGCGCCAGCCGTTCCAGCCCGGAGAGGCTCTGCGCGAAGGGGTTGGGCCGGACCTCCAGGCGCACGATCCCCAGCTGTCCGAAGAGGCCCTTGTGCAGGAAGTTGGTGGGGTCCGTGCCGGTCCGGCAGAAATGCACGACCTCGGTGGTCCGCTTCTCGTCCTTGAAGGCGGCGATGGCCTCGTAGCTCTTGGGCAGACGCACCACGTAGCCGGTGTTGCCCACGAAGGCGGATTCCCCGGTCGCGGAGATGACGGTGGTCGAAGGCGGGGGTGCCGGAGGCGGCTCGCGGCGCAGAGTCATGTAGGCCGCCGCCGCGGCCACCAGCAGCACCCCCGCCACCAGGAAGACCAGGCTGGCGCGGCTGGGCGCCTCGCGGCCCAGGGCGGCCGTGGTGGGGGAATGCATGGCGGCCTTGAGGGAAT
Source organism: Elusimicrobiota bacterium (assembly GCA_016212825.1). GTDB lineage: Bacteria > Elusimicrobiota > Elusimicrobia > UBA1565 > UBA9628 > UBA9628. The sequence continues at coordinate 3,202 of JACRDS010000180.1, forward strand.
CGTCGAAGTCCACTTCCGAGACGCCCTCCACCCCCAGTTGGCGGCGCAGCTCGTCTATGGGATGCTTCTTGAGGTTCGCGGACAGATAGGCGACCACCTCAGGCTTGACCATGCCGGGGCGCCCCTCAGGACTTCCCCTTGACCAGGCTCCGGGTGAACCGGTCGTAGCGCTCCGGAGAGCCGAGGTCGGCCAGCAGCCCCGTCTCGGGATAACCCAGCAGCGGTTCGCCGGCCCGCACCACGGCTGGGAACACGTCCTTGACAAAGTCGCTGGCGGCCCCGTCCGGGACGAAATGGAAGACGCCCCGGCGCACGATCCAGAGGGGGGAGAGCGCCAAGCAGGCCTGCCCCGGGGGCGCGTAGCGGGGAAAGTCCATGATGCGCTGGGCGGGCCCCAGGACCACGGGCTCCCCGGAGCAGCCGTGGGCGCCGGCGCAGCGCCGGCTCTGTCCCCGGCAGGAATCGCCGCGCGCCGCCGCGTCGGGATGGCATTCGTGCAGGGCCAAAGTCGCCAGGCCCTGGTGGGAGCGGTGGAAGCGGATCATGCGGCCGCAGTCCGTCTGCGGGAAGATGTCCTTGAAGAGGATCAAGACGTCGTCAGGGAGGGCCGCCGGGCCTAGGGCCTTGACCAGGCCGGCCGTGCCGCGCGGGACCTCGGGCACGAAGTAGCGCAGACGCACCCCGAAATCGGAGCCGTCGCCGAAGCGGGAGCGGACCTGCTCGGTCTTGAAGTCCAGGCAGAGCACCGCGGAGTCTATCCCGGCGCGCTTGAGCCAGTCGAGCTGGTGCTCCAAGAGCGGCCGGCCGGCCACCGGCGCGAGAGCCTTGGGCATGTACTCTTCTCCCACACGCAGGGATTCCCCCTGTCCGCCCCCGATGATGACCGCCGTGATCCCGGGCTCCATCGAATTGGGATTCTAGCGGATTTAGAGGGAAAAGTCTTAGAATCTCCCCATGCCTCCCCCCTGGCGTGCGGCGCTCGAGTGCATCGTGTTCGGCACCCGGGACCGATCCTGGCTCCTGCTGGCCCTCGGATTGCGCCTGGGCTTCGCCCTCTCCCTGGGCGGCCGCTTCCATCAGACCGACGAGGTGGGCTTCTCCGAGTTCGCCTGGAACCTCGCCTCCACAGGAACTTTGGGCAAGGACGGGGCGCCCTGGGCCACCGCGCCCCTGCCCAGCGCCTTCTTCGCCGCCTGCTTCAGGCTCTTCGGAACCAACCTCCTCTTTCCGCGCCTGGCCCAGGCCTTCGTCTCCGCGGGCACGGCCTGGCTCCTAGGACGCATGACCGCCAGCCTGACCGGTTCGCCGCGGGCGGGACGGCTGGCCCTGGCCGCGGCCGCAGTCTACCCGTTCTTCATCTACTACTCGGGCATGGTCCTCTCCGAGACCCTCTATCTCGCCTTCGCCGTGCCGGGGCTCTGGTGGCTCTGCGCGAGCCTGCAGGAGCGCGGGCGGTCCTGGCGTCCCGCGGCGGCGGGCGGCGCGGCCCTGGCCGCGGCGGCCCTGTGCCGGCCAGAGGCCATGCCCATCGCCCTCCTCCTCTGGCTCGCCGGCCTGGTCGCCTGCGCCGCGGGCCTCTGGAGCAGGAAAGCCCTGTTCGCCGCGGTCCTGGCCTGGTCCCTGCCCCTGACCGCTTGGTGCGCGCGCAACCGGGCCGCGGTCGGGGTCTTCGCCCTGGACACCCACGGCGGCCTCACGCTCCTGCACGGAACCCTGCTCTTCGACGAGAACGAGCAGGACACGGGCCTGGCCATGGCCGCTCTGGAGAAGATGCCCTTCTACCAGAAGAGCCTGTCTTTGCCCCTGCCCCAGCGCGACGGGGTCTATCTGCGCCGCGGCCTGGCCTTCATGCGAGACAATCCTGGCCGGGTGCTCCGTCAGTGGGCCCGCAAGGCCGTGAACTTCTGGCGCCCCTACCCGCGCCCCGACAAGGCCTACCGGGAGGACGTCTTCAGCCATCCTGGGGCTGGCCTGAGCCGGACGGGCCTGGTGGCCGTGAGCCTGGTCTGCGAGCCTGTCCTCATCCTCGGCGGATTCTGGGGGCTCTGGGCCCTGCGCCGACGCTGGGCCGAGCTGCATCCCCTGGGCCTCTTCCTCCTCGGCACCATGGCCATCCATGTGGTCAGCGTCAGCCAGATGCGCTACCGCCTGCCGATCATGCCCATCCTGATCCTGGCGGCCGCGGCCGCGGCCGCCGCGCGGCTGGAGCGGACCCCTTAGAGCCCCCGGCCGGCCCGCCGGCGCAGGGCCGCGTAGACCGAAGGCGCCAGGGAACGGGCCAGGATGTCGGCGCCCGCGTCGTTGTAGTGGCAATGGTCCCCGTAGAGCGTGCCGGGCTCGCCGCGGAAGACCTCGCTGCGGTCGACCACGCCCGCGGGATACTCCCGCGCCGCCTCGCGGTAGACCGCGCGCAGGCGGGGATAGAAGGAGGTGATGGCCTGCCGCCAGCCCGTGTTCCCCTCGCGCTCCTGGGCATCGAGGAGCCCCTGCTCCTCCGCGCTGAGCCGCGTCTTTCCGTAGGCCAGGGTGGGTTGCAGCGCCATGAGCAGGGGGATGCGGTGCGCCGCGGCGGCGCCCAGCATGGTGCGCATGTTCGCGGCGTACATCCAGACCGCCCGGTCCGCGCGCGCGCGCACGATGTCCCGCACCGAGGCGACGGGGCCGCCCACGCCGGTCTCGCGGCGCATCCTGCGGTAGCGCAGCCAGGCGCGCGGCAGGGAGAGGCAGTAGAGCCGCTTCGACATGAGGAACCCCAGCTGGCCGAGGAGCCCCGGCGGCGACTGCATGCGGTGGAAACCCTCGTAGAGGTGCTTGGAGTAGTCGTTCCAGAAGACCGGCAGTTGGGGCGCCGACCAGAGTTCCAGGAAGTCGTTGTAGCCGTCCACGACCACGAAGGCGTCCGGGGAGTAGGCGAGCAGCCTGGTGGCGATGTGCACCTGTTCCTGGGTCGAGGCGTAGCCGCCCACCCCCGCGTTGACCACGCGGATGCTCCAAGGACTCCCTGGGGGCTGGAGACTCCGCAGCCAGTGCTCCAGCCTTCCGGGCACGGTCCAGTCGGCCGAGCTCGACCCTTGGCCCATGATCGTCGATCCGCCCAGGACGAAGACGCGCAGTTCTCCCGCGGGCTTGGTCAGCGGCGTGCGCCGGCCCCAGAGGTCCTGGTAGACGTAGGCCTCCGGATAGGGCCGGGGCAGATCCGCCGGCGCCGTCTTCCAGGTCGGATTGAAGAAGTAGCCCGTATACGGCCAGAACCCGTAGGTCTCCGGGCTCCGCGCCCGGAACAGGGGATGGAACGCCTTGCGCATCCAGATCAGGTCGCGGAACGACTCGTTGCTCTCGGGGGTCAGGCGCAGGACGACATAGGCGCCGGTCTCCAAGAGCGCCAGCGTCAGCCCCAGCGTCGCCGCGACCAGGCCCGCTCGGACGAGGAATCTCCTCATGGCAGATACCTGTAGATGGCCACCGCGGGATTACGGTAGACCTCACGGAGCTGGGCCTCGGTCCGGCGCGCGAAGCCGCGCCCGGCGAAAGCCCGCTCCATGCCGCCGACCCAGACGAACTCCGGGGGAGACACCGGGAACTCCACCGCGGCCAGCCAGTCCCCCGGCCCGGCCCCCCGCATCCGGCCCGGGGCCCGCGCCGCCAGCGCGCGGACGTAGTCGGGGGGAATGGTGAAGAAGAGGTATTTATACAGCTGCGACTTCTCGACCTCTCCCCTCTGGAAACCGACGGCGGCGAGCTCCTGGCGGGTGGCCGGCGGCGGGGCGTACCGGAAGACGACATCCTCGAGGAACCGGGCCCGGTCGATGTCGAAGAAATCCAGCATCGCCAGCAGGCGCTCCAGGTTCGCCAGCGAAGGGTAGTCCGAGATGTGCGGCGAGGCCTGCGCCACGAACACCTTGTCCTGGGTGTACGCCGGGACCAGAGCGTTTATCTCGGGGTTGAGGGTCAGCACCACGTCGTCGCGGCGGGAGTTCTCCCGCAGCCAGCGCAGGGCGTCCTCATAGTGCCGGGGGAGGCCCTGGAAGGGGAAGTGGATGGCCGCGTAGCAGACCCCCTGCATGAGGGCGACGAACAGCAGCAGCCCGGAGGCGGCCGCCCAGAAGGGCGGGCGCAGCCGGCCGGCGAGCCAGTCCCGGCCCAGGGAGACGAGCAGGAGGAATACGAAGATGTTCCCGAAGAACATCCACTGATGGTAGACCAGCCGGGTGCCGAGGACCAGGCTGTGGTTCACCATCACCGCCGTGGCCAGGGACATGCACGAGAAGAAGTCCTCGGCCGCGGTCCGTCCGCGCCGGAGGCCGACGACACAGACGGCGAGATAGACGAGGGACGCCGGGACGAACTGCCGGCCGGGAGACCCCATGATGCGCAGGACGAACTCCGGGTTGGGGGGGTAGTGGGCGAAGAGGAACGGCAGGCTCAGGGCCGTGGAGAGGGCGAGCGACCCGAAGAGGCCCCGGCGCCAGCCTCCGGCGCGCCAGGAGAGGACGGCGGCGAACGCCCAGCCCGCCACCAGATAGGACGACCAGACGTCCGCGTGGACGTAAGCCAGGACGCCTCCGAGGACCCCGCTCAGGACGGCCCAGCGGGCGCCGCCGCCGGCCGCCCGGATCAGGGCGGCCGCGGCCAAGAAAAGGAAGCCGTAGGTCACGCCGGGGCGCGGCAGCCTCCAGACGCCCTCGGTCCGGCCGTAGGACAGGACGCCCCAGAGGTTGTGGGCCAGGGCCCGGAGGCTCAGGCTCCAGTGGATGTTCGCCAGGAAGAGCAAAGTAAGGATGTAGCTGAAGCCCGTGACGAAGACCGCGCAGAAGGCCGCCAGCGCCGGGCTCTGCCCGGCCGAAAGGCTGAGCCGGTAGACCAGCAGGAACCAGAGGGCGCAGCACAGCAGCCGGATCGCCAGCCACGCCCAGCTGACGTCCCCAGCCAGGCGCCGCACCGCCCCCATGGCCAGATAGGTGGCGGCATCCATGGTCGCCTGCCCGAGACTGCGGTTCTCCCGGATATAGGGGTCGAAGGCCGGCAGATGCTGGGCCGAGTCGTTGACCCGGGAGGCGAACCACATCTCCTCGTCCCCTAGTTCCACCCCGAAGCCCACCAGGGCGAATCGGCCGTCGTTGCCCCACTGCCGGGCCAGGACCGGCAGATGGGCCTGCCAGGCGGCGCGGAACACGGGCATGAGCAGATAGCCGCAGCAGATGGAGAGGGCGGTCAGAACCGCCGCGGCCCAGGGCGCCCAGCGCCGGGAGAGAAGGTCTTCCATGTCAATCGCGGAACCGATAGCGCAGGATGGCGGCCAGCACGCGCCAGCCGTCGCGCCAGAACCGGATCTTCTTGCCCTCGGCCAGGCTGCGCGCCTTGTAGAAGACCGGCAGCTCCGCGAAGCGCCGGCCCTGCTTGGCGAGCTTCGCGGAGATCTCCCAGTCATAGTCGAAGCCGTCGCTGCGCAGGGTCATGGCCTTGAGGTCCGCGGTGCGGAAGAGCTTGTACATGGTGGCCCCGTCGCTCAGGCGCGTGCCGTAGAGCCGGTTGAAAAGCCCGGTGAAGAGCACCCCGCCCAGGTTGACCAGGAAACCGAAGAGCCGCTCCGGGCCTTGGAGCCGGCGGAACTGCCAGTGCTGGGGAGAGGTCAGGACCCGCGAGCCGAAGACGACGTCCGCCGCGCCGGAGAGCAGCGGCGCCAGGAGCTTCGGGGTGTCGGCCGGGTCGTACTCCAGGTCGCCGTCCTGGATGAGCAGGAAGTCTCCCGTGGCCAGGGCCAGCCCGGCGCGCACGGCCGCGCCCTTGCCGCGGGGCCTATCCTCGTAGAGGACCCGGACCCCCGCTCGACCCTCGTAGCCGCGCACGAGCTCGCGGGTCCCGTCCGTGGAGTTGCCTTCCACGATGATGAGTTCGCGGTCCAGCCCCTGGAGGTCCACGGCCAGGACGCGCTCGAGCAGGGCCGCGGCGGTGGCCCGCTCGTTGTACACGGGCAGGATGATGGAAAGCCGGCGGCGCGGCTCACTTGCTGACATAGACGATCTTGGAGCCCTCCGGCTCGAAGCGGAAGGGGATCTCGCGCCAGCCGGGCAAAGACGCCCGGACGCGCTCGCGCTTGTTGGGCGGGCAGAACAGGAGCAGGAAGCCTCCGCCTCCCGCGCCCAGGATTTTGCCCCCCGCGGCGCCGCCGCGGCGCGCGAGCGCGTAGGCCCGGTCGATGGCCGGGTTGGAGACCCCGGCGGCCAGGCCGCGCTTGAGGACCCAGCCCTCGTGCAGGAGCTCTCCCAGGGAGTCGACCATGCCCAGCTGCAGCTCGCGGCGCGCGAACTCGGCGAGCTGGCGCATGCGCTTGAGGACGTGGTCCTGGCTGCGGAAGCGCGCCCGGGCCCGGCGCAGGATGGGCCCGGCCTTGCGGGTCACGCCCGTGTAGAGCAGGAGGAGGCGCTGGGAGAGCCTGGTCCAGGTCTTGGGCGAGCAGATGAGCGGATCGACGCGCACGGACTCGTCGGAGAGGAACTCCAGGTGCTTGAAGCCGCCGTAGGCGGCGATGTACTGGTCCTGCTTGCCGATGGGCTCGCCGAGGCGCCCGATCTCGATCTCGCAGGCCTCGCGGGCGAGCTGCTCGGCCGTGACGAACTCTCCTTTGAAGGCGTGCAGGGCGTGCAGCACGCCCACGGTGAAGCTGGAGGAGGAGCCCAGGCCCGTGCCGCCGACCACGTCGGCCATGGAGGTGATCTCGATGCCCTTGGAGAGGCCGACCTTGCGCAGGCACTCGCGCAGGATGGGGTGCCGGATGTCGGCGACCTTCTTGACCAGCTCGGTGCGGCGGTACTTGAGGATGATGCTGTCGTCGAAGTAGCGGTTGACCGTGATGTACATGTACTTGTCGATGGCGGTGGACACCACGGCGCCCGGGCTGCGCTTGTAGTACTCGGCGAGGTCCGTGCCGCCGCCGGCCAGGCTGATGCGGAAGGGGGTGCGCGAGATGATCATTGGGGGAGTCCTTGTCGGCGCTTCTCGAAGGCCGCCAGCCGCTCCGGCGTGCCCAGGTCCGCGATGAGGTCTTTGGTCTTGAAGCCGGCCAGCGCGAGGCCTTTCCGGAGGGCTGCGGGGAAGATGTCGCGCCCGAAATCGCTGGGCTGGTCCGCGGGCACGATCCCCATGAGCGCTCCGGTTACGACCCAGACGGCGGCCGCGGCCAGGGGCGCGCAGGGCTCCCCGGGCTGGGCTCGGTAGAAGCCCGTGACGCGCTCTCCCTCGGCGCGGACCAGGTCCGAGTCGTAGGGATGGTCGGTCTCGGCCAGCACCAAGGTCGCGGCCGCCTGGTTGCGCTCATGGCAGGACAAAAGGTCCTTGAGACTGATGTCTACGAAGATGTCGCCGTAGACCACGAGGGCGTCGCCCTTGACCTTGCCCCAGGCGTCCTTGACGCAGCCGGCCGTGCCGCGCGGAGAGGCCTCGACGCAGTAGTCCAGCGCGACCCCCCAGCGGGAGCCGTCGCCAAAATGCTCCCGCACGGCCTCAGCCTTGTAGCCGAGGCACATGACGGCCCGCGCGACGCCGGAGCGCTTGAGCCAGCCCAGCTGGTGCTCCAGGAGGGGCTTGCCGAGGACCGGGAGCATGAGCTTGGGCATGCCGTCGCTCCAGGGGCGCATGCGTTCGCCCCTGCCGCCGGCCACGATGACGGCCTGAATCTCCGAGGAGCCCAAGGCGAGGGCAGTATAGCAAAATGGCCTAGCCGCCCTTCTTGCAGTGGAATATGGTTTTTTCTTTCCTGGCTGGCGCTCTCGTGGGCGCACGCCGTGTACGGCACCTACACGTCATCATAAATGGCCTCGTCCCCGTCTGTTGCGTTGCGGGGCTCCTTCTTTTCCTTCAAGGCATCAGCGGCGAAATCGGGGGAGGCGTGGGGTTCATGTATATCTTGATCCAGGCCCCGGCAGCCATCCTTGGAACTGCTCTCGGCGCCTTTTTTTATCGCCGCACCAATCGTCGGTGGGACTCGGTCCAGGACCGAGTCCGGGGATAACTCGTTCCAGGTCCGTGCCGTCAGGCTTTCTTGATGATCCAGTCCGCAGCCGCGGCAAGGTCCATGCAGGTTTTGTGCGGCCTGGCGCGGTAGATGCCGTCGCGTCCGGCCTTGCCCGTGCGCACCAGGATCGCGGTGCAGCCAGCCCTCTTGGCCGTGAGGGTGTCCGTGGTGGTGTCGCCAACGAAGTAGCTGGCCGACAGGTCGAGCTTGAAGCGCTTCTGCGCCTTCCTGAGCATCCCAAGTTCCGGCTTTCGGCAGGAACACCCCCGCTTGCCGGCCCCGGAGGGAAGATGCGGACAATAATAAATCCCATCCAGATCGGCGCCCTTGGCCTTGAGCTTCCTCGCCAGGAGGCTGTGCACCGCGCGCAGGGTCTTGAGCGTCAGATAGCCCCGCGCCACTCCGGACTGGTTGGTGATGACCACGGCCCTGAACCCCGCCTGGCGCAGCTTGGCGATGGCCCGGGCCGAGCCGGGAATCAGCTTGAGCTGGTCCGGACGGCTGAGGTAGTCGACTTCCTTTATGACCACGCCGTCGCGGTCCAGGAAGACCGCGCGGTTTTTCTTATTTGCCACGCTGGCGCAGGAAGAAGGTGATGATGTGGCTGATGGCGAGGTGCAGGTCCTCGACCACGCCGTACTGGCCGCTGGCCACGACCAGCGGGGCGTCCACCAGCCTCTTAAGCCGCCCGCCGTCGAAGCCGAGCAGGGCCGCGGTTTTGGCCTTGCGCGACCGGGCGTAGCGCACGGCCTTGATCAGGTTGACCGAGTTGCCGCTGCCGCTGACGACCAGCACCACGTCTCCCGGCTGCAGCAGGATCTCCAGCTGCTTGACGAAGATGTCGTCGAAGGTGTGGTCGTTGCTCATGGCCGTGATGAAGGCCGCGTTCTCCGCAAGCGAGATGCACTTCCAGGCCTTGCCGCCCCTAGGCGCCGCGGTCTTGGAGAAGTCCACCGCGATGCTCGCGGCCGTGGCGGCCGAACCGCCGTTGCCCATGACGAAGACGTGCCGGCCCCGGCGCTGGGCCTCCAGCAGTATCCCGGTCAGCCTCTCCAACGCCGCGAGGTCCAGGGCCTCCCACTGAGCGGCCTCCTGGCGCCGATACCACAGCGCGAACGAACGGAGGCTGAGCGCGGACGGGCCGGCGCGGCGGAACTGTCCGGGCAGGATCCCGGCTATCTTCTTGGCCATGATGGCTATGAGGATAGCAAAAAGCGCGCCCTTCCTTTATTAGCGGGCCCGGCGGCGCGTCAGGTCCTTCTGCCTCTGTCCCCGCTCCCGGCGCTTGATCTCGTCCCAGGAAGCCAGGACTTCCCCGGCGGTGCGCAGCTTGGCGCGGCCGAACACGTGCGGATGGCGGCGGACGAGCTTGCGGTGCTGGCTCAGGGCCACGTCCTGGATGTCGAAGAGCCCCTTCTCCCTGGCGATCTGCGCGTGGAGCAGGACCTGCAGGAGCAGGTCTCCCAGCTCGTCCTCGATCTCGTGCCACTCGCCGCGGCGCAGGGCCTTCTCCAGCTCGCGGGCCTCCTCGCGCAGGACTTTGATGAGGGAGGCATGGGTCTGCTTGCGGTCCCAGAGGCAGCCCTGAGGAGAACGTAAACGGGCTACCAAAGCTATCAGCCGGTCTAGTGCCGTGGAATGGCCCCGGCGGCTTTGCCGCCGGGGCGACTTCCCGACGCCGTAGGCGTCGGGAAGTCCATTCATGAGGCCGGCGGAGCGATGCGTTCGGCTCCGAAGTATGGCTGCAGGGCTTTTGGTATGACCAGGCTCCCGTCTTTCTGCTGGTAGTACTCGAGTATCGCCGCGAAGAGCCGCCCCACGGCCACGCCGCTGCCGTTGAGGGTATGCGCTAGTTCCACCTGCTTCTCGCCGCGGCGCACGCGCGTGTTCATGCGCCGGGCCTGGAAATCCCAGCAGTCCGAGCAGGACGAGATCTCCCGGTAGCGGCCCTCGCCCGCCATCCAGACCTCCAGGTCATAGGTCTTGCAGGAGGCGAAGCCCAGGTCCGCGGTGCACAACTCGATGACCCGGTAGGGCAGTTCCAGGCGCTTGAGGACTTCTTCCGCGTGAGCAGTGAGATTCTCCAGGGCCGCCAGCGAGTCCTCCTGCTTGCTGATCCAGACCAGTTCCACCTTGTCGAACTGGTGGTTGCGGATGAGCCCGCGCACGTCCTTGCCGTAGGAGCCCGCCTCCTGGCGGAAGCAGGGAGTGTAGGCCGTGAGCTTGATGGGGAGCGCCGACTCAGGCAGGATCTGGTCGCGGACCAGGTTGGTCAGCGGCACCTCGGCCGTGGGGATGAGGTAGAGGGTCTCGGTCTTGCCGCTTTCCGTGGCCGCGATCTTGTAGAGGTCCTCCTCGAACTTGGGCAGCTGGCCCGTCCCCTCCAGGATCTCGGGCCGGACCAAAGACGGCACCCAGGCCTCCTGGTAGCCGTGCTCCCGGGTGTGCAGGTCGAGCTGGAAGGAGATGATGGCCCGCATGAGCCGCGCCCCGTCGCCGCGCCAGAGGGAGAAGCGCGAGCCGGAGAGCTTGGTGGCCGCGGCGCTGTCCAAGATGCCCAGCTTCTCTCCGAAGGTCTGGTGGTCGATTGGTTTGAAGTCGAGGGCCTTGGGCGCGGGGCCGGAGCGCTTGACCGGGTTGTCCGCCTCGCTCTTTCCCACCGGCACGGACGCGTGGGGCAGGTTGGGCAGTCCCAGCACCGCCTCCTTGAGCCGGTTCGAGAGCCCGGCCAGGGCCGCTTCCTTGCCCGTCATCTCGGACTTGAGCGCGGTGACCGCGGCCATGAGTTTGGCCGCCTCCGCCTCGTTCTTGGCCGCCTTGGCCTTGCCCACGGCCTGCGAGGAGGCGTTGCGCCGGGCGCGCAGTTCCTCGACCTGCTTGAGCAGGTTGCGGTGCTCCGCGTCGAGGCTCCCGACCTCCTCCAGCGCGGGCAGATAGCGGCCGCCGCGGTTCTGGATGCCCGCGCGGGCCTTTTCCGGCTCTTTGCGGATGATGTTGATGTCGTTCATGGCCTGTTGACGGGAAGGAGGATCTCCTCGGTCTTCACGGAATCCACGGCTCCGGTCCGAGGGCTCAGCATGACCTGGGCCTTGAGCTGGTCCGGCCAGAATCCGGCGGCCAGGGTCCGTCTCAGATAATGGGAAAGGGGCATGTCCACGGACAAGGACGGGTCCAGATGGACGTCCAGGTACTGGTTGGGACCGACCTTAGGGATGCGCTTCTCGCTGATGAGGAACGGCACGGCCCAGACCCCCTCCGCGCCGCTCCCGGCGGGAGCCAGGCGCGCGGACAGGGAATAGCGCAGGAGCAGCCCTTCGGTCTTGTGCGGCCCCCGGCTCTTGAGCACCACGCGCAGGCGCAGCAGGCCGCTGATGCGCGGCGGGACCGTGGGCAGGGTCGTGATGGTCGCAAAGACCGGCTTCCGGCCCCGGACCGGCTGGGCCAGCTGCCAGTCCAGCCGCGCGATCATGACCTCGGCGTGGAGGGGGGAGAGCGCGCAGAGGCTGGCCGTGCAAAGGAGCGCGGCGGCTGCTGTCCTCATGCCTCTTTCTTGGGCTCGGGCTTGACCTCGGATGCGGGCGCCTGCTGCGGCGGCGCCACGGCCGGCTCCAGAGCCAAGGCCGCGACGTGCCCGACCTTGTCGCTTTCGTCGAGCTTGACCAGACGCACTCCCTGCGTATTGCGGGAGATGACCTTGATGTCCTTGCAGCGCAGGCGGATGGTCTTGCCCTTCTCGGTCATGACCATGAGGTCGTCCCGGTCGGTCACCAGCTTGACCCCGATCACGGTGCCGTTGCGCTCCGTGGCCTTGATGGTGATGACCCCGCCGCCGCCGCGGTGCTGGCCGCGGTACTCGGAGAGGTCCGTGCGCTTGCCGTAGCCGTTCTCGCACACGGTCAGCAAGGTCTTCTTGCTGTCCGGCGGGAAGGCCTCCATGCCGATGACTTGGTCGCCCTTGTCCAGCCGGATGCCCTTGACCCCGTAGGCGCCGCGGCCCATGGAGCGCACGTCCGACTCCTTGAAGCGGATGGCCATGCCGTCCTTGGTTCCCATCAGGATATCGTCCTTGCCTCCCGTATGCTGGGTCTCGACGAGGATGTCCCCCTCCTCCAGGCCGATGGCGATGATGCCGGAGCGCCGGATGTTCTCGAAGTCCGCCAGCGGGGTCTTCTTGATGGTCCCGGCCCGGGTGCACATGACCAGGAAGGTCTCTTTTCCCCGCTTCTCCTCGAAGGAACGGATGGCGATGGTGGAGGTGACCTTCTCCTCGCCGGTGATGGCCAGTAGGTTGACCACGGCCTTGCCGCGCGAGGTGCGGTTGCCCTCCGGGACCTCGTAGGCGCGCAGGGCGAACACGCGTCCCCTCGTCGTGAAGAAGAGGAGGGTCGCGTGGGTATCCGTGATGAATATCTGCTCGATGAAGTCCTCTTCCTTGACCTCGGCGCCCATGATGCCCTTGCCGCCGCGGCCCTGGGCCTCGTAGGTGTTCACCGGGATGCGCTTGATGTAGCCGCCGCTGGACAGCGAGATGAGGACCTCCTCCTTGGTGATGAGGTCTTCCAGCGTCATCTCCGCGGCCTCGGTGGTGATCTGGGTCTGGCGGGACTTGCCGAACCTGGCCTTGATCTCCTCGAGTTCCTTGACCACGATGGCCATGACCTTCTTGACGTCGGCCAGGATGGCCTTGAGCTCCGCGATGCGCTTCATAAGCCCCTCGTACTCGGCCTGGAGCTCGTCGACGGAGAGCCGGGTGAGCTGGTGCAGGCGCATGTCCAGGATGGCCTGGGTCTGGGCCTTGGTGAGCTCGAACTCGCCCATCAGCTTGGTCCGGGCCTCGTCAGTGTCCTTGGCGCCGCGGATGATCTTGATGACCCGGTCGATGTTCTTAAGAGCGATGAGGAAGCCTTCCAGGATGTGGGCCCGGTCCAGGGCCTTGCGCAGCTGGTGCTTGGTGCGGCGGATGACCACGGTCTTGCGGTGCTGGATGTAGTGGCCCAGCATCTCGCGCACGGGCAGGACGCGGGGCCGGCCGTCGACCAAAGAGAGCAGGATGACCCCGAAGGAGGTCTCCATCTGGGTGTGCTTGAAGAGCTGGTTGATCACCACATCGGAGATCTGATCTTTCTTCAGCCCCAGGGCGATGCGCATCCCCTGCCGGTCGGATTCGTCCCGGACGTAGCGCGCCCCCTCGATCACCTTCTCCTTCATGAGGCCGTCGATCTTTTCGATGAGCCTGGCCTTGTTCACCTGGTAGGGAAGCTCGGAGACGACGATGGTTTCCGACTCGGTCCGCTTGTCCTTTTCCACCGTGACCCGGGCTCGCAGCCGGATGATCCCCCTTCCCGTCCGGTAGGCCTCGGCGATCCCTTCCTTTCCGTAGATCAGGCCA
>JACRDS010000178.1 GCA_016212825.1 Elusimicrobiota bacterium
ATCCCTGCGGAAGCCTGGCAATCAAGCTGATGCGCACTTGAATCGCCCGATCCACAAGACCCTGTTGTCCATTTTCTTGAAATTATAGGATAGTGCAAAATGTTCCCATTCATGCAGATGGACGAGTCATGAGAGCCAGGATCGGCGGGCGGCTCGCCGCTTTCCTGCTCGGGACCCTCGCCTTCCTGGCGCTGCTGGAAGCCGCCCTGCGCCTGCTCGGCGCGGCGCAACACGCCGGGGCGCAGCCCCCGACCCGGAAGCCCGGCGCCTATGTGGTCCTCTGCCTAGGAGACTCCTTCACCTTCGGGACCGGAGCCCCGCGCGAAAAAAGCTACCCTCGCCAGCTGGAAGAACTCTTGAACGAGGGCGCCGGCCGGAGGAGCTTCCAGGTCGTCAACGGCGGCGTGCCGGGCTGCAACACCGCGCAGATCCTCGAAGACCTGGAAGCGAACCTCGCGGCCGTCCGGCCGGACCTGGTCATCCTGCTCGCCGGTATGGACAACTCCTGGAACCTCAAGGGGTTCTATGCGCACCGCCGGGAGAAAGCCTGGCGGACCGCCGTCCTAGACCGGATGTATCGGATCCGGGTCTTCAAACTGGCGGTGCTCCTTGCCCGGGACCTGCGCCGCATGTCCGCGGCAGCGTCCGCGGGACATGACCTCAGGAATCCCCTCGCCGAGGCCGAGGCCGAGAACCGGCGGCGGGCGGACCCCCTGGTGGACGAGTGCTTCTCGCTCCGGGACCAGGGGGCGTTCTTGGAGGCGGCGGAGCTCTGCCGGAGGGCCGCGGCGCTCGACCCCGGGGATGGACGGGCCTATTTCGGCCTCGGCCTGAGCCTGAAGCATGCGGGGCGCCATCGCGAGGCCCTCCGCGCCTTCATGCGGGGCGTCGAGGCGGACCCGGGCTCTCCCGCCAACCCCAGCTACGGAGAGCTCATCGGGATCCGTTTCTCCGTCGCAGACCCCGAAGCGCGCCGGGAGATATCGGGGTTCTTCGCGAAGCTGAAGGAACGACGCCGGGGCGATCCTCTGCCTCGGCAGATGCTCGAGTTGGTCGGCGATGAGGATGTCCGGCACGAGAAGGACATTGCCGCCTGGATCGCCGCCGACCTGGAGAGCATCGTCGCGCTCTGCCGCTGGCGAGGGGTTCAGGTGCTGATGCAGAGTTATCCGGAAGGGCACGGCCTCATGACCAGGGAGGTCGCCCGGAGCTCCGCCGTGCCTTTCGTGGACCACACGGTCGCGCTCGCCCCCCTGATCGCCGAAGGGCGCCGCGGCGAATACCTGGTCTCCGACGGCCACTGCAACGCCAGGGGCTACGGCCTGATGGCGAGAAACCTGCGCCGGAAGATGGCCGAGTTGGGTCTGCTCGGGCCTGGATGACACTTGAGCACTCCCGGCCGCGCCCGAAAGCGCAAGAGATCGCTGCCTAGACCTGCAGGGCTCCCCCGGACCTTCCTGCCGGAATTTTGGAGCGGCCCCTTGACCCGCTCCCGCGGCCGGTAGCGGAAGCCCCCGGCAGACCCATCTCGCGATGAATGCCGGGCCTGTTCCGCCGTACGGCTACGCGGCCGTCGAGCCCTCGGCCCGATAGTCGCGGCGGCGCTGCAGGAACTGCCCCAGCGCCTGCTTGGCGATGGAGTCGACCACCATCAGGTCGGCCAGGGACTCGGGGCGCCGGACGCCGCAGTCCGCGCAGGCCCATTCCCCGCGCACCAGGACCAGGGCCGCGGCGCATTTCGGGCAGTGCGGCACCCCGGCCTTGACCGAGATCACCTTCCGGGACTGGCGCGAGGCCGCGACCACAGGGAACCAGAGCACGTCGAAATGCTCGATGCGGCCCTCCCAGACCTCCGGAGCGGCCGCGGCCTCGTCGAGCCGCGCCTGAAGGGCCTCGGCCCTGGCGCGCTGCGCCCCGGCGGCCCGGCGGCCCAGCGCCCAGCCCAGGGCCAGGCCCAGGGCGAGGCCGGCCGCGGCGCAGAAAAGGAGGGCAAGACTCATGCCTTGGGGCCCAGGAGCTCTCTGATGTAGCCGCCCAGCAGGGCCGCGTCCACCGGCTTGTCCACGAAGCGGATGCGCGGGTCGGGCGGCACCATCTGCTCGAGCTGATACTTGGGGGTGGCGCTGACGAAGATGACGGAGAGGTCCTTGCCCGTGTCGAGACCGCGCAGCTGGCGGTAGACGTCGCCGCCGCTGCCCGCGGGCATGGCGTAGTCGAGCAGGACGAGGTCCGGGCGCCGCTCCCGGAAGGCGGCCATGGCGCTGTAGCCGTCGCAGGCCGTGATCGCCTCGTAGCCCAGGGACTCGACGAGACGGGCGAGGAACCCCAGCACGTCCTTGTCGTCCTCGGCGATCAGGATGCGCGCCGGCATAAGACCCATTGTAGCCCCTCCATTCCGGGAAGTCAACCCGACGAGCCTCTCCCTCCCTGAATTTTGTATGGTGTCATGACCATGGCGCTCGCGATTGGACTCATGTCCGGGACGTCGGCCGACGGCGTGACCGCGGCCCTGGTGGACATCCGCGGCCGCGGCGTCCGGGTCCTGCGCTGCGAGACCTATCCTTATGCCCCGGCCCTGCGCCGCCGCGTCCTGGAGGCTCCGGGCCTGAGCGCGGCCGGGCTCTCGCGCCTCAACTTCGAGCTGGGGGAGGCCTTCGGCCGGGCCGCGCGCCGCGTGGGCCGGGGCCGGCGCGCCCGGGTCATCGGCTCGCACGGCCAGACCGTCTGGCACGGGCCCGAGGACGACCCAGCCAACACTCTGCAGATCGCGGAGCCCTGCGTCATCGCGGAACTCGCCGGCGTCCCCGTGGCCGCGGACTTCCGCACCCGCGACATGGCCGCGGGCGGCCAGGGCGCGCCCCTGGTGCCGGCGTTCGAGGAGTTCCTCTTCGCCGCCGGCCCGCTGCGCTGCCTGCAGAACATCGGGGGGATCGGCAACGTCTCCGTGACGGGCCGGGGGCGGCTGTGGACCGCCTTCGACACGGGCCCGGGCAACAGCCTCATGGACGAGGCCGCGCGCCAGGCCACAGCCGGGCGCCTGCACATGGACCAGGACGGCCGCCTGGCCCGCCAGGGCCGGCCGGACGAGCTGCTGGTGGAGCTCTTCCTGAAAGACCCCTTCTTCGCGCGCCGGCCTCCGAAATCCCTGGACAAGGGCTCCTTCGGGGCGGCTTTCCTGCGCCGCCGCTTCGGACGCATCACGAGGGCCCGCCTGCCCCAGGTCCTGGCCACGCTCAACCTCTTCACGGCCCGCTCCATCGCGGACGCGTACCGGCGCTTCATCCTGCCCCGGCACCGCATCCGCGAGGTTCTGGTCAGCGGCGGCGGCGCGCTCAACCCGGTGCTGATGGGGCATCTGGTCCGGCTCCTGGCCCCGCTCCCGGTGAAGACCACCGCGGCCTGCGGCCTGCCGGTGATGGCCAAGGAAGCCGCTGCCTTCGCCTGGCTGGGCCTGCGCGCCCTGCAGGGCCGCAGCAACAACTGTCCGCAGGCCACCGGCGCCCGCGGCCGCCGGATCCTCGGCAAGGTGGTGCCCGCATGAAGCTCCCCAAAAGCATCCTTAAGGAGATGAAGGACTATCCGCCCTTCGCGCAGGCCGTCTGGAAGGCCTGCGCGGAGATACCCAAGGGCCAAGTGCGCACCTACGGCTGGATCGCGCGGCGCATCGGCAGGCCCAAGGCCGCGCGTGCCGTGGGCCAGGCCCTGGGCCGCAACCCCTTCGCCCCGGCCGTGCCCTGCCACCGCGTGGTGGGGGCGGACGGCCGCCTCACCGGCTTCTCCGCGCCGGGCGGAGTGGAGGCCAAGCGCCGCCTCTTGCGGAAAGAAGGCGCGCTGCGGAGTGGAACTTTCCGCCGGCTCGATCGTATATAAGAGTAGGGGCCGGGGACGGAGCCGAGGCTGCCCACTGGAACTCAAGCAGGCCCATCGGCGAGTCCCCGGTCCCTTTTCCCATTATCGAGTAGGCCGTTTGCCTGCCTCCAAGTAGACCATTGGCCCCAATCGCCCGCGGTCCCAGGGTGATAAGATACCCACACGCTCAGACATCAGCCGGAAGGGAGATTTTTATGAGGTGCTTTTTCCGACGCTGCGCCGCCGCCACCTTGGCCGCCCTCATCGCCTGCCCAGCCCCGCAGCTCTGGGCCGCCAACATCGCGGCCCCCTCGGCTGTGCGCACCGGCCCCGCCGGCATCGCAGCCCCGGTCACCGCGCTTCCCGGCGGGACCGTCTCCGGCATGAGCCTGGCCGTCCCCGGTTCCCTCGCCGCGCCGTCCCTGCAGGGCGCGCTGCGCGCCGTGCCGCAGGTCTCCCCGAGCGCCATGCTCATAGCGCCTCTGGCGGCTCCGGCCATAGGCGAGTCGGCCCCCACGGTGAGCGTCCCCCTCTCGCGGATCCTGCCTCAATCCCTCCCCGCGGCCCCGGAGGCCCCGGCACAGGGACAGGCCGCCGCGGCGCAGAAGGTCACGGGCATGACCCACGAGGTCATGACCTTCCTGGAGACGACGGGCCCCCTGGGCCAGGCCGCGCCGGAGCAGGCCCGGTCCACGGGCGACAAGGTGTTCAAGTCCCTGCTGGGCGGCCCGGCCGACCAGGACGCGGCCTCGCTCTCCCTCGCCGTCGGCGCCCAGACCGCCCAGGCCCCCACCCTGACCCAGCAGAAGATGCTGCACACCCTCTACCAAGTGGCGGCCATCTTCGCGGAGCAGTACGCGCCCATCGAAGAGAAGAAGGACCGCTTCCAGCTGGACCTCAGGCGCGAATACGACAAGGCCAAGGACGCAATCCTGGCCGACCCCAAGATCACCACGCGGCAGTTCCAGGACCTGCTCGCCGACCTCGTGGCCGGGATGCGCGACTACCATGTGAGCATCTCCTTCCACTCCACGGAGCGCGCCCGCCTGCCCTTCCTGGTGACCGGCGCGGGCGGCAAGTACTTCATCGCCTACATCGACCGCGAGCTCCTGCCCGAGGACAAGTTCCCGGTCCAGGTCGGCGACGAGGTGATGAGCTTCGAAGGCCAGCCCACTGCCGAGGCGGTCAAGGCGATCGCGGCGCGGCTGGGAGGCAACACCGCCGAGACGGACCTGCGTCTGGCCGAGCTCGTCCTCACCAACCGCCGCCGCAGCCGGGGCGACACCGCCATCCCGCAGGGCGACGCCGAGTTCGTGGTGCGCCTGCGCGACGGCCAGCTGGCCAAGGTGCAGATGCCCTGGGACTACACCCCCGAGTTCGTCCCGCAGGACGTGCCGGTGCGCGACGCGGGCCTGGAGACGGCCGACAAGCCAGCCGGGCTCCTGCCGGAATCCGGCATCGACGAGTCTCTGGGCGCGACGCCGAAGAAGTCGGAGACCCTCAAGAGCCTGCTGGCCAAGGTCTTCGACAAGGCCGTCCATCCGCTGGCCGCGATCTTCGCGGAGATGCGCTCCGAGGCCGCGGACAACCCCTTCATGATCGGCTCCAAGAAGAGCTTCGTGCCCCAGCTGGGCAAGACGCTCTGGGAGGCGGATGAGGAGAACCCCTTCCACGCCTACGTCTTCGAGGCTCCGGACGGCCGCAAGATGGGCTACGTCCGCATCGCCAGCTACGACGGCGGCGCCAAGGAGACCAAGGCATTCGGCGCGGCCATGGCCGAATTCAACAAGCAGGGCATCAAGGGCCTGGTCATCGACCAGGTGAACAACCCGGGCGGCTCGGTCTTCCACCTCTACGCCCTGGCCTCCTACCTGACCGACAAGCCCC
The DNA here is from genome assembly GCA_016212825.1 of Elusimicrobiota bacterium. Classification (GTDB taxonomy): domain Bacteria; phylum Elusimicrobiota; class Elusimicrobia; order UBA1565; family UBA9628; genus UBA9628. The sequence goes on from JACRDS010000178.1 coordinate 5,737, forward strand.
TCAAGACCGCCCACCACCGCCTCATCATCGGCGAGAGCGACGCGGCCTGGGCCGCCAACCTCCTGCTCCAGATCATGCAGCCGGACAAGGCGGAGAAGAAGGATTCGAAGAAGAAGAAGGCCAAGGCGGACGACGAGGACGACGACGGGTTCTCGGGCTACCCGGTGAGCCAGAAGTTCATGCTCATGATGGTGAAGTTCGCCCAGTTCATCCTCAAGCAGTTCGACGCGGGCCAGCGCTTCACCGAGCTGACCCACCTCTGGGGCGTCGACGACATCGATCCGGCGCCCAAGGCCGAGGAGCGCTACACCGGCCCCATCCTGCTGCTGACCAACGCCCTGGACTTCTCGGGCGGGGACTTCTTCCCGGCCCTCATGCAGGACAACCAGCGGGCGACCATCCTGGGCGTGCGCACCTCGGGCGCGGGCGGGGCGGTCAAGCCCTACGACCTGCCCAACCAGTTCGGCATCGCCAGCCTGGCCGCGACCTGGACCATCGCGACGCGCCGGGCCGTGGACCCCAAGAGCCCCAACGACGGCCAGCCCATCGAGAACCGGGGCGTGATCCCGGACGTCCCCTATGACATCACGGAGAAGGACATGCACACGGGCTTCTCCGAGTACCGGGACGCCATCCTCAAGGCCCTCTCGGACCTGGTGGGGCCCGCGGCCGCTCCGGCGCCGGTCCAGACCCTCAAGGCCAAGCCCAAGGTCAAAGCGCGTTCCGGCCGCAACCCCCGGAAGAAATAAGGGGACACCTCGCTTAATTCACCGCCCGGCCCCTCGGGGCCGGGCGGTGCTTTTTATTCATCCATCTGGGTGTCAGGCCTTCACTTATCTGCCGTTTCAAGCTCATGACTCCGATAAGTTGAGGCCTGACACCGCCGCAAGAATTAAGTATGGTGTCCCCGAATTCGTATAATCTCCCCATGGACACCGCATCCCAAGAGACGGCCAAGACCGCCCTGCCCGAAGGCTTCCCCCCGACCGTGCGCATCAAGGACCTCAAGAACCACATCGGGAAGGAGGTCACTTTGCAGGGCTGGCTCTACAACGCGCGCGCCAAGGGCAAGCTGGTCTTCCTGCAGCTGCGCGACGGCTCAGGCATATGCCAGTGCGTCGCCTTCCAGGGCGACCTGGCCCCCGAGGTCTTCGCAGATGCC
>JACRDS010000183.1 GCA_016212825.1 Elusimicrobiota bacterium
CGGCGGCCGCCGGCGCTCCGGGGCTCGAGCCGGGCCGACTGTTCTCGGCCTTCTCTTCAGGTCTGCACGCACCGAACAGCAGGACGGCTGCGAGGATGCCGGCGAGATGGTGGGATTTCATTTTTTTGGGGGCCACCTCCGACATAAGCATGAGCCCAGATGGCCCCCAAGGCCAGGGACTTTCGGCCCCTTGCAGCTAGGTCCAAGGACCCGCAATGCCGCGAAGCTTCCAAACGGCGGCGCGCTCGGGCCCTTTCTAGGGAACTTTTTCTCTCCTCAATCGTATAGAATAGTAGGAGCCTTCAAGGGCTTCGGGAGGATGATATGAAGACCAGCATGCAGATCGCACTATGGGCCGCTCTGCTCTTGACCGGCGCCGCCGCCGGGGCCAGGGCCGGCGACGCGCAGGTCCCGCCGGCGCAGCCCGCGGCCTCGGCGCCCGAGCCGGGCGACAAGGACGAGTCCAAGCTCTTCCGCGAGGAGCGCAAGGCCGAGCGGGAAGCCTTCCGGCTCAAGCAGCAGGAGGCGCGCAAGGCTTTCTCCGAGACCCTCAAGGGCAAGAAGCCGGAGGAGCAGAGGGCTCTGCGCGACGGGTTCCGGGCCAAGCAGAAGGACGAGCGGGCCGCCTTCCATAAGGAGCAGATGGAGAAGAGGAAGGCCTTCCGCAAGGCGCATCCCGACGCGGGACGTCCGCACCGGGGCCGGCGCAAGGGCGCGTCCAAGGGCGAGTAGCCGTCCTTTGGCGAGCGACAAGGACCGTCCTCTGGTCGGCCAGGCCGCCCTGGTGACGGGCGGGGCCCGGCGCCTGGGCCGGGCCATCTCCCTGGCCCTGGCCCGGGCCGGGGCGGACGTGGTGGTGCACTGCCACCGCTCCGTCGCGGAAGCCGGAGCCCTGGTCCGGGAGCTGCGCGGCCTGGGGCGCGGGGCCTGGGTGGAGCGGGCCGCCTTGGACGACGCGGCCCAGGCCGAGGAGCTCTTCGCCGCCGCCAGCCGCAGCGCCGGGGGACGGCTGGACATCCTCGTCAACAACGCCTCGATCTTCCCGAAGGGGCGCCTGGGCGAACTGGACCCGGCGGACCTGGACCGCAACATCCGGGTCAACGCCTTCGTGCCCTTCGTCCTGGGCCGGGCCCTGGCGCGGGAGCGCCGCGGCGGCTGCGTCGTCAACATGCTCGACTCCCGCATCATGGACTACGACGCGGAGCACGCCGCCTACCACATCAGCAAGCGCGTGCTCGCCACGATGACGCGCATGATGGCCCTGGAGTTCGCGCCGCGCGTGCGGGTCAACGCGGTGGCCCCCGGACTGGTCCTGCCGCCGCCGGGAGAGGACGACGCCTACCTCAAGCGCTTCAAGCGCACCAACCCGCTGGAGCGCCACGGCTCGGCCGAGGAGGTGGCCGAGGCGGTGCTCTTCCTGGCCCGCAGCGGCTTCATCACCGGCCAGACCGTGTTCGTGGACGGCGGGCGGCACATGAAGGGGGCGGTCTATGGCTGACGAGATCCGCATCAAGGGCCTGGCCCTGCGCTGCATCGTGGGCGTCTATCCGGAGGAGCGCCGCGAGAAGCAGGACGTGGTCATCAACGTGGCCCTGTCGGCCGACCTGGACGCGGCCTCGCGCAGCGACATGCTCTCCGATACGGTCGACTACAAAGCCATCAAGAAGCGCATCGTGGCCATGGTGGAGGATTCCTCCTTCCAGCTCATCGAGAAGCTGGCTGGCCGCGTCGCGGAGATCTGCCTTGAAGCCCCGGGGGTCAAGGCGGTGGAAGTCGAGGTCGAGAAGCCCGGGGCCCTGCGCTTCGCTCGCACGGTGAGCGTGGTGGTGCGGCGGCCATGACCACCGCCTACATCAGCCTGGGTTCCAACGTGGAGCCCGAGGCCAACATCCCCAAGGCCCTGGAACTGCTGGCCGCGCAGGTGCGCCTGCAGGGGCTCTCCACCTTCTACCGGACCGAGCCGGTGGGACCGGAGGGACAGCCGGACTTCATCAACGGCGTAGCCCAGGTCCGTACCGACCTGCCGCCGCGCGCCCTGAAGTTCGACGTCCTGCGCCCCATCGAGGCGGCCCTGGGACGGCAGAGGGGGCCGGACCGGTACGCGCCGCGCCCCATAGACCTGGACCTGCTGGTCTGCGGCGATTTCGCCATGGACGAGCCGGACCTGGTCCTGCCGGACCCGGCCCTCAACGAGAGGCCCTTCCTGGCTGCGGCCCTGGCGGACCTGGACCCGGTCCTGGCTCCCGCGGTGGACGGCACCCCGGGCGAGCCCCTGCTGGATTTCTCGCGACGACTCAAAGAGAGGTTCCTGACCCATGAACCATAAGCGCATCGAAGATCTGGTCCGCGGGCTCCTCGTGGAGCTGGGCGAGGACCCTCGGCGCGAGGGCCTGCTCAAGACTCCCGGACGGGTGGCGCGGAGCCTGGAGTACCTGACCCAGGGCTACCGCATGCGCAAGGGCTCCGTGGTCAACGGGGCGGTGTTCAAGTCCGAGACCAACAACATGATCATCGCCCGGGACATCGAGGTCTACAGCCTCTGCGAGCACCACATGCTGCCCTTCTTCGGCCGCTGCCACATCGGCTACATCGCGGAGAAGCAGGTCTTGGGAGTGAGCAAGCTGGCCCGCATCGCGGACTTCTACGCGCGCCGCCTGCAGATCCAGGAGCGGCTCACGGCCCAGATCGCGCACGCGGTCATGGAAGAGGTCCGGCCTGAGGGAGTGGGCGTGGTCATGGAGTGCCAGCACCTGTGCATGATGATGCGCGGGGTGGGCAAGCAGAACTCGGTGATGACCACCTCCTCGGTGCTGGGCAGCTTCCACGACGACGCGGCCACGCGCACGGAGTTCCTCTCCCTGCTCAGGCGCTGAGGCCTTGATGAGGGGGGAGGGGACATGAACATGCCGGAAGAAGGCGGCGAGACGGGCGCCGGACTGTCGGATCAGCACGTGAGCGAACTCCTCTCGGGGCTGGCCAGGATACAACGCGCGGCCATGGCGCGGCCACTGAGCGCGGCGGTGCCGGCCGCCGCCGCTCCCCTCCCCCCGGAGTGCGGGACGCGCACCTGCGACGGGCTGAGCCTGGCCTATTCCGTGACGGACAAAGCGGGGTTCTTCGTGCATCTCGTCTCCGGCCATTGCGGCCGCCGGCCGCAGGCGTTCATCATCCAGAGCATGCTCTTCGTGATGATGGCGCTCCAGAAACTCTTCAACGCGGCCGGCTTCGCGGAGAATGAGGTCGAACTCGACCTGGCGGTCTCGGAGTCGGGCACGCACTATTTCCGGTTCATCCTCGACGAATTCCGCCATGCGGCCCTGCGCCGGGCGCTCGACTCGTCTGGGCCGCCGGCCTGAACGGCGGGTCCCCTTCTTCTAGGGCCAAGGTCCCATCCGGATCTGGGTCCCGCGGCCCTTCAGCCCTGGGTCCCCAGAGGCTATAAGCGTGGTATGAGAGCGGGGACTGGACGCGCCGCTGCGGCTGCGTGCCTCTTCGCCGTCTTCTCCCTCTCTTCCTGCGACTGGGGCGACCAGAAGCAGGAGAGTCCCGGGCAGGCCGGCGGCGACGCCTCGGTCCTGGTCCAGACCGCCGATCGGACCTCTCCGGAAGCGGTCTCCAAGACCGTCGCGGCCGTGAACGGGGCCGTGGCCGCGGCCAGCGGCGACCCGTCGGGCGACCTCATGCGCCCGCTCTTCGACGGCTCCCGGCCGCAGACCGGAGGCCTTTCCCTGGACGCCTCTTCCGTCGTGGCGCAGAGCGACCCTCAGCGCCGGGCCCAGGCCCTGGCTTTGATCAACGCGAAGTCCCGCTACGCCGGTCTGTCGAGCGGTTCCGTGCCGGCTCCCGGCACCCTGCCCAGAGCCTCTTTGCCCGCGGCCGACCCGTCGGGCGGCGCCCGGGGCGGCGGCCCGGTCCTGGCGGCTTTCGACGCTTTCGCGCGCGGGGTCTTCGGCCTGGCCGACCGGGTCTTCAGCCGCCGGTCCTGGGGCGCGGCCGCCCCGCGCGGCTCCCAGTCCCGCATGAGCCCCTCCCGGGTGACGGTGCACCACACGGACGGACACCCGCGCACGGAGCTGGCCGCGTCCATCGAGGAGATGCGCGGCTACCAATCCTACCACATGAACGGGCACGGCTGGGCCGACATCGGCTACCATTTCGTCGTCGACGGCGCCGGCCGGGTCTTCGAGGGCCGGCACGCGGACGTGCTGGGCGCCCACGCCGAGGGGGCCAACCTCAACAACATCGGCATCGCGGTCATGGGCGACTACAACAAGGTCCAGCTCAACGGGGCGCAGAAGGACATGCTGCGCCACCTCATCTCCTTCCTGGCCATCAAGTACCAGACCGACCCCCGCCAGAACGGCTTCATCCAGGGGCACATGCATTTCAACAACACGGACTGCCCGGGCGCCCACATCGCGGCCTACCTCTCCGAGCTGCGCCGGGGCGTGGCCGGCGAGACCCTGGCCATGCTCCAGGGCGACCGGCCCAGCGGCGCGGCCGGCTCCTTCACGCCGATGGCCGTCATCAACTGATGGGCCGCGGATTCCGCCTCGCCCTCCTGCTCCTCTGCGCCTGGCCCTGCGCCTGCTCGCGTCCGGACCGGGTCGGCCGGGGCAGCGTCGTGAGCCTGGAATACCTCGTGATGGTGGACGGAAAGACCGAGGATACCAACCAGGGCGGGGAACCGCTGCGATTGACCGTGGGCTCCGGCGTCCTGCCGCGGGCGGCCGAGGAGTCGCTCATCGGCATGCGGCCGGGCGAGGAAAGGTCGCTGAATGTGCCCGCGGCCTACGGGGAGCGGGACCCGAAGGCCGTCTCGGCCGTGCCGCGCGCGTCCTTCGGGGCCATGGCCAAGGACCTCGCCCCGGGAAAGGTCGTGCTGGGCCTGCGGGACGGCAAGCCGGCGCGGGCGCGGGTGGAGCGGATCGACGGCCAGAGCGTCCGGCTGGACTTCAACCACCGCCTGGCCGGCAAAGAGGTCTATTTCCGGCTCAAGCTCCTGTCGGTTGCCCGGCCCTGATATGGACGAGCCGTGTCAATCCCGGACCTCGTTGTAGTTGAGCTGTTTCCAGAACCAGCAGGGCTGTCTCTGGAAGATCCTGGACCCGAAGGCGAAGCTGTTATCGACGGTTGATCAACCTGATATTCGC
>JACRDS010000186.1 GCA_016212825.1 Elusimicrobiota bacterium
CTGGAGGGGTTCTGGCGCGGGCAGGTCTTGAGGCAGCCGCCCCCGGCGCTCAGGGCCCGGCGCGCCTCCTGGTAGGCCGCGCCGTTCCAGATCTCCGCGAAGGAGCGGCGCGCGAGGCTCTCCGAGAAGTCGCCGTACACGTCGCAGGGCAGGATCCGGCCGTCCGGGTTGACCATGATCTGGCTCCAGGGCTCCGGACAGCAGTCCGGCGCCGAGCCGGCCGGGACCGGCTCCCCGAACTTGGGCGGCAGCTGGACCTCCATCTTGAGCTCGACGGCCACGCGGCGCGCCTCGTCGATGACCCGGTTGGCCAGCTCAGGGCGGTAGTAGAGGGAGAGATACTTCTGCCCGGCCTCGTAGACGTAGAAGTAGCCGGCCGTGACGCGGTCCGCGCCCAGCTCGGCGCCCAGGCGCACGAAGTCCGGGAGCTCCTCCACGTTGAGCGTGGTCATGATGAACATCAGGACGAGCCGGGGGTTGCCGGTCTTGCGCTTCTGCTCGATGAGGTAGCGCAGGTTCGACAGGACCTTCGGGTGGAGCTTGGTGCGGGTCATGAGGCGGTGGGTCTGCGGCGTGGCCGCGTGCAAAGAGACCTGCAAAGTGTAGCGGCTCCGGGAGGCGGCGATGAGCTCCCAGATGCGCGGCCGGTCGTGGGTCAAGTTGGTGGCCACGTACTTGTCCACGTGCGGGAAGCGCTCGTTGAAGTGCTCCAGGATGCGCTCCGCGTCGGGCAGGGCCAGGAACTCGCCCGAGCCGCTGAGGATGAGCTCGCGGGCCCGGGAGATCGCCGGCTCCAGCCGGCCGCCCCAGCCCTGGAGATGCTCGTCGAGAGAGAAGGCCGGGTAGTCGGTGCCCTTGGAGCAGAAGACGCAGTCCGCGTTGCAGGGCGCGTTGAGCTGCATGAAGACCCGCTGGGGCGTGCTCTCCAGGACCAGCTTGCGCTCCCGGAACTCCCGCTCATTGAGCTCCGTGTTGCGCGCCTGCGCCGCGGCCGCGGTGTCGTTCATGTGGTCACCTTCGGGCTGTCGCCCCTATAGCGATGGTACTCGGCGAGGCTCGCCCGCCGGTGCTGCTCCACGCCGCCGTCGATCCCCTTGTACGCGTCGATGCCCAGCTCCATGGCCAGCTTGCGGAACCTTTCGTAGCGGCCCAGCCGGACCAGGTAGTCGTTGCTCCCATCCTGGGTCTCCCAGTAGAGGTGGTGCGTCCCGCGCTCCCCGTCCGGCCGGATGCCGAACTCGTCGCGGTGCTCGGAGAGGTAGCTGCCCTCCTCGAGGCTGGTGAAGGTCGCGCTGGCGTAGACCCGGTCGAAGGAGGCCCGGTTGCGCCTGATGAAATCCAGGGTCAGCTGGAAATCGTCTTCGGTCTCGCCGGGGAAGCCGAACATGAAGTTGCCCACGGTCGTTATGCCGGCCGCGTGGGTGTCGCGCAGGACGCGCTCCGCGGTCTCGACCACGAAGGGCTTGTTCATCAGCTTCAGGACGCGCGGCGAGCCGCTCTCGATGCCATAGATGACGTCGTGGCAGTTGGCGGCGCAGAGCGTGTCGAGCAGGGGCCGGGTCATCTCCGGCCGGATGATGGCGTTGATCTTCCAGCCGAAGAAGTTCTTCTTGCCGTTGGCCCGGATGTCGGCTACGACCAGCTCGGCCAGCCGGGCCAGGGACTTCACGTCCCCGTTGGCCGTGAGGTCGTAGAACTCGAAATGGGTCTTGCCGGGATGGCGCCGCTTCTGCTCCAGGATCTCCGCGAAGACCCGGTCGCCGCCCATGGCCGCGTAGCCGGGCCAGAACGGATGCGAGCTGCAGTAGCGGCAGCGCCAGACGCAGCCCCGGCTGGCCTGGATGGGCAGGCGTTCGGGCACGTCGTAGAGCTCCAGGGGGAAGCCTCTGAAATCCGCGTAAGGCAGGGAGTCGAGGTCGCGCAGGGGCTTGCCGGGGCCGCCGTCCGTGACGCGGCCGTCCCGGCGCACGAAGGTCCCGGGCGCCGTCGGGAGCTCCCCGGCGAGGGCCAGGCCGGCGGCGAGCTCCATGACGGCCCCGTCGCCGGCGCCGCGCACCACGGCGTCTACGGCGGGGTCCGCCATGACCGCCCGGGCGTTGGACTCCAGGAAGAGGTACTGCCCGCCGAAGACGATCTTCCGGGACGGGTCCTCCTTCTTGATGCGCCGCGCCAGCTCCAGGCTGGCCAGCTGACTACCGCCGTAGACGGAAAAGCCGATGAGGCGGGCGCCCGTGCGCAGGATGCGCAGCAGGGCCGCGTCGATGGCGGCCGAGTTGTCGCGGAAGAAGCCGGCTACGGTGTCGGGCTGGTTCCAAAGATGGTGCCGCTCCCAGTTCCAGAGATCCTCAGTGCCCTTGGGCCGGGAGCGGGCCAGCTCGATGTTGAGGTCAAAGACCGAAACCTCGTGGCCGGCTGCGGACAGGCAGCCCGCGACCTGGGCCAGGCCCAGGGGCGGGTCCACGGTCCACCAGACCGGGCACTGCACCAAAGCGGTCTTCATGTCCCCGCCCCGTTGCCCAGCCAGGTGTGGGGCAGTTGGAACCGCGCCCGGCCGATGGAGACGCAGCGCTCGCAGGCGTGCTTTGAATTGGGGATGGTATCGGTCTGGTGCGCCGCGTAGCGCAGGATGTGGTCGCGGGCCCGCAGGTAGAGCGGACCGTTCCACAGTTCGCGGAAGGAGCCGGCGAAGAGGTCGCCGAAGTCGTACTCGCTCTCCTCCACGGAGCAGCAGGGCGAGACCGCGCCGTCCGGGTTGACCGTGATGCCGGTCCAGGGCCAGGGGCAGGGGGAGCGCGCCTCCTTTCGGGCGAAGACCTGTACGTCGACCTCGCTCTGGCCCTGAGCCTGCTCCCAGTGCCAGGGCGGACTGTCCGGGAAGGTCTCGGGGTCGTAAAGGGAGTACTCGCGCCGCGTGGGCAGCCAGTTCTCGCGGATGCCGGGCTTGAAGGGCATGTTGGCGGGCGTGATGCCCGCCTCGTCGGCGCCGAGCCTCAGCGCCGTCTCGCGCACGGAGTCGATCTCGTGCTCGTTGTGCTTGAAGACCAGGAACTGCCACACGATCCAGGGGTTGCGCCGGCCCAGGCGGCGGCGCGCCTCCACGATGCGCCGCAGGTTGTCCACGGTCTTCGCGTAGTCCCCGCCCACGCGGTACTTCTCGTAAGTCTGCTGCGTCAGTCCATCGATGGAGAGCACCAGGCGGTCGAGGCCGCTGGACACGAGCCGGTCCTCCGCCCCCTCCGCCAGGGCGTTGAGGTTGGTGGAGACCATGGTGTCGATGCGGTGGCGCTTGGCCAGGGCGATCATCTCCCAGAGGTCCTTGTGGAGCAGGGGCTCGCCCCAGTTCATGAAGTCGATATGGATGAGCGCCGGGCCCAACTCTCCCATCACGTGCCGGAACCGCTCCAGGCTCAGGCTGGCCTTGGGCCGCACGCTGCGGCCCATGCCCGTGGGGCAGAAGGGGCAGCGCAGCTGGCAGGCGCTGGTGGGGTCGACCGTCAGCCAGTACGGCTTTCCCCACACCCGACGCCGGCCCAGCCTCAGCTCGGCTTCTATGAGCAGGTAGTTGAACAGCTTGCCCCAGAGGCCTTCGGCCGCCAGCCGCCTCACGATCCTCCTGGTCTCGCTCATGGGATCACCGGGGCATCAGCCTCTCGGCCGCCTCCACTTGAGGCCAGTACGCGGAGACGTCCGCCAGGCCCCGGGCCGCGATCTCCTTGAGCAGCCGCTTCTGCGCGTCAGGGCGGTTGGTGATGTGGCTGAGCAGGCTGTCCACGCTCCAGCCCTGGTACTTGACGCAGTGGGCGCACCAGGGATGCGGCTGACCCGAGGCCAGGGCCGCCCGCATCCCGCGGTAGAAATCCCCGTTCCACACCGCGTCGATGTCGTCTCCCTTGGCCAGGTTGCCCACGTGCACGCCCCAGTAGCAGCAGGGCAGGATGGGCCCCTGGACCTCCACGTAGATATGCTCCCAGGGCTCGGCGCAGAAGCCCTCGGGCGCGGGCGCGGCGGCGGCCTGGCCGAAGCGCCGGGGCAGGCGGACCGAGAAGTGGCGGAACTCCTCCGGGTCGGCGGCAGCGCGGATC
>JACRDS010000184.1 GCA_016212825.1 Elusimicrobiota bacterium
CCGGCGCCGGCGGTATCGGAAGCTCCGTCGGTGCCGGCCGGACGGATTTCCTTACGGCCGGCGATGGGAGTGATCAGGCCGCCCTCGTCGAAGGCGCGGCGCAGAAGCGCGCCGTCGAAATCCCACGCGCCCCGGTCCAGCTCGGACCAGACCCGGCCCCGGGCCGCGACGACGATCCCGCCTTCGGCACCTCCCCGCCGGACCCAGCACAGGGCCAGGTCCGGCAGCCGTTGGTGCAGGCAGAGCACGCAGCGCTGGCCCATCTCGTTGAGGGCATGGGGCGCGGTGTTGGTGGAGAGCTGGAGCTCGAGGACCTCCAGCGCGAAGCGCCGCAGGTCCTCGGCCCGCTCCCGGACCGCGCGCAGTTCGCGGTCCAGCGGCAGCAGGCGCCGGAACACGAAGACCCAATATGCCGCGAAGCCGGCGACCAGGGAGGCGATGACCAGCGCCAGGCCGGGGCTCATCTCTTGAGGGCCGCCTTGAAATCGAGGTGCGCGGCCAGGAAAGGCCTCGTGGTGGTGGTCTCGGTGAAGGGGATCCAACCCGCCGCGATGCCGAAGCCCTCCAGGATATGGCGCACCGCATGGGCGAACTCGCTCTCGCGCGCGGCCAGCTTGGCCTCGCGCGGCGGCCCCAGCACCAGGGCGGCCTGGGCGTTGGACCTCTGGCAGGACTCCCCGATCTGGAAGGGGACCCCGAAGGGCTGCTCCGCGTCGTAGGATTCGCACAGCACATGCCTGAAGGTCTGGTGGATGCCGAACTCGGCGCCGACCTTGTAGAAGCGCGCCACCAGCCAGGTCGCCATGGCGTCCTGCCCGCGGGGGCAGAACAGCGCCAGGTTCGGCGCGTCGGGCGCCGGAGCCGGCGGGGCGAAGGTGCGGCCGGTCTCCAGCTCCGCCATGTTGGGCATGTCGGCCTGGCTGGACTTGGCGCCGGCGCTGAGCAGGTCGCCGACCATGTCGTCGCTGCTGGGGACGGAGCCCTTGGCCCGGTAGACCTCGCCGAGACATATCCAGCGGCGCACCAGCCGCGAGGCCTCGCCGTAGTTGGGTGCCAGACGTTCCAGGAGTTTCTTGATCTCGGCGGCCGCGAGCTGGGCGCCGCAGCGCTCCACGAGGGCGTTGAGCATGTCCTCCTGGACCTGGGCATTGGCCACCTTCATGTCCACGGCCCAGCCCTTGGACAAGGATATCTTCAGGGCATCCTCCATCGCCCCCAAGGTCCGGGGCGGATAGACCGAGGTGAGCACGACCTGGAGGCCGCGCGAGAAGAAATCCCCGAAGAACTTGGCCAGGGCGGCCTGGTTCTTCTCGGTGATGGCCAGAAGATGCATATCGTCGACCAGCAGGGCCTTGGCTCCCGCCACGAGCCTGTCGATCTCCCCCATCCCGCCCGCGGCCAGGGCGCCGCTCACCGCGCTGGAAAGGCACGCGCCGGTGGTTCTTAGCACCGAAGCTTCGTCCCAGGTCTTGCGGAAGGCGGTGCCGATGGCGCAAAGCAGATGGGTCTTGCCCACGCCGGGGGCGCCGTAGATGAACAGGGGGTTGTACATGGTCCCCGGGGCCCCGACCACGGAGGTGGCGGCCGCGTGGGCGAACCGGTTGTAGGCTCCGACCAGGAGGCTCTCGAAAGTGAGCTTGGGGTCCACGCGGGCATGGAGGCCCCAGAGCGGCCTGCCCGCAGCCGGTGTCGCCGCGGGCGGCGTCGTTGCCGCGGAGGGAGCCGCTGCGGCCGGAGCCAGGGCCGAGGTCGGCATGCCCGGAGCCGGCACGGCCAGAGGCGGTGCCGCGGACGGAGGGGTGGTCGGCACGTGCAAAGCCGGCAGCGAGACCGCGGGCGCGGCGGGGACCGGCGGCGAAGGCGGGACCAGGGCTGGAGGCACGGACTTCTCCCTGGCCGCCGGGGCCGCCGGGAGGATGGGAGCGGCCAAGGGCGGCGGAGCCAGCACGGGCCCGGCGGCCGGGGTCTCGGCCTCCGTCGGCACGGCGACGGGCGGGGCCTTGAACAGCTCGTCGGTCGGGACGCTGGGGACGTCCCGGACCAGGGAAGGGATCTTGGGCAGGGTCGGAGCCGGCGCCGCCGAGGCCAGGTCGCCCTGCGCGCCCGGAGCGATCTCCGCGAGATATTTGGCGACCTTCTCGATCCCCGTCTTCGTGATGGCGTGGAGGAGGATGCTGAAATTGAAGCCCTCGGGATGCTCGATCCGCATCGGCCGCCCGCACATCGCCCCGAACTTCTTCACCAGCTGGCTGACGTGCTTCATCTCCCCGCTGATCAGGAGGACATGGCGGGCGTGGTCATGGGGGCTGGGGTCGGGACGCAGGGACCATCTCTTCATGCGGCCTCGGGGGGCAGGAGTATGGCGTCCACCACGACCTCGATGGCCACCGACCTCTTGCCCGCTTCGAGAGGCCCGATGACCCGGAATATGAGTCCCGCGCCGGCCAGGGCCTCGGTCCATTCGCGCAGCCGGGGCTCGGAGATCCCCTCCACGATGCCCAGCACGGCGACGGCCTTGGCCTGCTGGATCCGGGCCAGGAGTTCCGCGGCGCTGGACTCCTCGGTGACCGGCTGATAGAGGACCCGCCGCAGGAAGAGGGGCTTCTTGGGCACGGTCTGGGCGGTCTGATCGAGGAGCTTGGCCAGGGCGTCGCGCTCCGCTTCGTACTTGACCAGATAGATGAAGGCGACGCGGCGGATCTGGTCCTTGCCAAGCTTATCCGGGGCCGGGATATCGGGCAGCGGGTCCGGCGGCGGAGTCCCCTTCTGGACCGGCCGGGCGGGAGCAGCGGGCGCCGGCATGGGAGCCGGCGGAGGGGCGAAAGCCGCGGGCGGGACAGGCGCGGGGACAGCCTTGGCCCCGCCGAGGTCGAGTTCCAGCGGCGGCTTCGTCGCCGCGGGCTGGGCCGGGGGCGCCGGCTTCTTCTCCGGCGGCTTGGCCGCGGGCAGGGCGCGGGTCCCCAGTTCGATGGATATCTCACCAGGCGGCGCCGGGGGCGGAGGGAGGGAGGGAGGCTTGGGGGGTGCCGCGGGGGGCGGCGCCAGGACCGGAGCCGGCTTCAACTGAGGCGGCGGAGCGGGAGCAGGGGCCGGCGCCGGCGGCTTGGCCGCGGCCGGTGGCGGAGCCGGGACGGGCGCCGGAGTCGGGGCCGCAGCCCGGGGAGTCGCCGGCGGCACAGCCGCCTCAAGAGAGGCCGCCGCCCCCGGAGCCCCGCCCAGGTCGGAGAGGATGGCGTCGAGGTCCCCCAGTATCTCCTGGACCTCCTGGTCGGGCGGGGGCTCGCGTTTCTCCTCAGGCATCAGACGCGCTCCCGCCTTCAGCCCTCCGCGCCCGTCGATAGGCCCTGGAGCTTGAGCGCCACGTCCTGGGGAGTGGTGGAGTTCTCCATCACCGTCTTCTCGTCGGCCTTGCCCTCGCGGTAGAGGCGGACGAGGTCCTGGTCGAAGGAATGCATGCCGTAGAAGGCGCCGCCCTCGAGGACCTTGTAGATCTCCGCGGACTTGCCCTCCATGATCTTGCTGCGGATCATGTTGCTCCCGATGAGGATCTCGGTGGCGGGATAGCGGCCCTTGCCATCCTTGGCCGGGACCAGGCGCTGGGCCACGATGCCCTTGAGCGTGTTGGCCAGTTGCTGGCGCACCTGGCCATGCTGGTGGGCCGGGAAGGCGTCGACGATGCGGTCCATGGTCTGCACCGCGTCCATGGTGTGCACCGTGGAGAGCACGAGGTGCCCGGTCTCCGCCGCGTTGAGCGCGGCCTGCATGGCCTCCAGGTCGCGCATCTCGCCGACCACCACGACGTCCGGGTCCTGGCGCAGGACGTGCTTGAGGGCATTGGCGAAGGACCGCGTGTCGCGGCCGACCTCGCGCTGCACGATGGAGCACTTGATGTCCGGATGGTAGTACTCGATGGGGTCCTCGATGGTGATGACCCGGTACGGGTAGGTCTCGTTGATGTGGTGGAGGAAGCTGTTCATGGTCGTGGTCTTCCCCGCGCCGGTGATGCCGGCGAAAAGGATGAGGCCGCGGCTGTTCTGGGCGAGCTTCTTGAGGGTCTCGGCCGGGAGGTTGAGCTCCTCGAAGGAGCGCAGCTTCATGGGGATGACCCGCAGGGTCAGGGAGATGGAGCCGCGCTGCATGCAGACGTTGACCCGGAACCGGGACACCCCGTCGAGGCTGTAGGCCAGGTCGAGCTCCTGCTCGGAGGCGAAGCGGGTCCGCTGCTCCTCGCTCATGAGCTGGTCCGCCATGGCCTGGATGTCCGCGGCCGGGGTCTTCTGCAGGTTGGGCGCCATGACCATGGCCCCGTGCAGGCGGAAGGCCGGGAAGGAATCCGCTTTGAAGTGGATGTCGGAGATGTCCTTCTGGACCATCAGTTTCAGAAGGCTCTTGATGTCGATGGGCATGGGGTCACTCCCGGATGATCTTGATGCGGCGCAAAGTCAGCCAATCCTCTGCCAGCGGGCTGATGATGGCGTCTTTACTTATTCTAAGCTCTTGCGAGTTGTCCGTCAATTGTTTCCTTATATCGTATTCGGAAAGGAACCGCCGGCCCTTGGGCTCCTCGTCGAGCCGACTCCGGACGGGAGCGGGAGCCGGAGCCGGGGCGGCCGGCGTTCCGGGAGTCCGGGGAGGCTCCCCGCCGGCCCCCGCCAGCCGCTCCATGATGATGTCGATGAGGTCGTCTCTGGTCAGCATCGCCTAATGCCCTGAAAAGCCCGGACGCCCCCTGACGGGGCGTCCGCGGCCGGGTCCCGGAACGGACCTACCTGTGGACCTTGATCGAGACCTGCTCGAGGTACTTCTCGATGTCTTCGTGGGGCCGCGGGATGACGTGGATGGCCACCATCTCGCCCACCTTCTGGGCGGCGGCCGCGCCGGCGTCCACGGCCGCGCGCACGGCCCCGACCTCGCCTCGGCACAGGGTCGTGACCAGCCCGGAGCCGACCTTCTCGTAGCCGAGCATGCGCACTTTGGCCGCCTTGGCCATGGCGTCAGACGCCTCGATCATGCCCACGAAGCCCTTCGTCTCCACCATCCCCAGCGCTTCCTTGATCTCCGCCATTCTCTCCTCCTTGGATCGTTACTGGACGTCGCCCGGGCCCACCACCGGCTCCTCGAGCTGGGCGTTGCACCGGCTGCAGCGCTTGGCCGGGCCGTAGGTGCGCACGCACTCGTCCTCCTCGGGCCACCACTCCTCGAAGAACATCTCCGCCTTCTTCTGGCAGCGCAGGCAGTAGCGCTCCAGGCTGGCGCCGCAGCACGGGCAGAACTTGGGGAACTCCTCGCCGCGCAGATGCGTCAGGGTCCCGCAGGCCCCGCACTGGATGTCGATCTTGACCTGGTACTTGGCCGGCTTGTTCTTGGGCATCTCAGTACCCCTTCCCTTCCGAGGCCTGCCCGGACACGATGGCCACCGAGGCGGAAGTGCCCAGGCGCGTGGCCCCGGCCGCGATCATGGCCTCCGCGATCTTGGCGTCGCGGATGCCGCCCGAGGCCTTGACGCCCATCAGCGGCCCCACGGTCTGGCGCATGAGCTTGACGTCCTCCACCGTGGCCCCGCCCCCGCCGAAGCCGGTGGAGGTCTTCACGAAGTCCGCGCCCGCCTTCTTGGACATGACGCAGGCCCGGACCTTCTCCTCGTCGGAGAGCAGGGCCGTCTCCAGGATGACCTTGAGCACCCGGCCGCGGGTGGCCTCGCGCACG
>JACRDS010000185.1 GCA_016212825.1 Elusimicrobiota bacterium
AAGCGCGTTGCGACGCGCGGTTGACGGCAGCCTCAGGCTGCCGGAGCGTTGAGGTTGGAGCCTGAGCGTGGAAGCGGGGACGCGAGGTCCTGCCGCGCCGGCTGCGCGCGCGCGGCGCCCGCGTCGACGCGGCGACCGCCTACCGGACCTTGGCGGACCGGAACGGCGCGGCTCGCCTGCGCCGGGCCGCGGCCTCCGGCCGGGTGGACGCGGTCGCCTTCGCCTCCGGCTCCGCGGTCGACAGCCTCCTGGACCAACTCGGTCCGGCGGCCGGCCGCCGGCTCTTCGCGCGGGCCGCGGCCGCCTCCATCGGGCCGGCCACCAGCGCGGCCCGGGTGCGCCGGGGGCTGAAGGCCGCGGTCCAGGCCCGGCGCGCGACCCCGGCCGCGCTCTGCGCGGCCATCGCCAGGCACTTCCATGGCCGCTGAGCATCGGCGCGTCCTGGTCGAGGCCCTGGACCGGGCGGGACGGGTCCTGCGGCGGCGCTTCGGCTCGGTGAGCATCCGCTACAAGGGCCGCGCCAACCTGCTCACCCAGGCCGACCTGGAGAGCCAGGCCGCCGTCCTGGGCCTCATCCGCCGGCGTTTGCCGGGCCACGACTACCGGGCCGAGGAGAAAGCCTGCCGGGACACGGGCGCCGAATACTGCTGGGTCATCGACCCCCTCGACGGCACCACCAACTTCGCCCACGGCTATCCGGTGGGCTGCGTCTCCATCGCCCTGCTGCGCCGCGGCCGCCCGGTCCTGGCCGGGGTCCACGACCCCTTCCGGGAGGAGCGCTTCCTGGCCGAGGCCGGCCGGGGGACGACGCTCAACGGCCGGCCGGTGCGCGTCTCGACGGCGGGCCGCCTCTCGAGCGCCCTGCTCATCACGGGCTTCCCCTACGACCGCGCCGAGCGCTCCCGCTACTACGCGGAGTTCTACCGCGCCTTCATGGTGCGCTGCCATGACGTGCGCCGCAGCGGCTCCGCCGCCCTGGACCTGGCCTGGACCGCGGCGGGGCGCGCCGACGGGTTCTGGGAGTTCAACCTGGCCCCCTGGGACGTGGCCGCGGGCCTGCTGCTGGTGCGCGAGGCGGGGGGAAAGGTCACGGACTTCCGGGGCCGCCCCTGGGACGGCGTCGCCGCCTTCGGGCGCCAGACCCTGGCCAGCAACGGACGCATACACGCCGCCATGCTGCGCGTCATCCGCCCGCGGCTCTAGGACCCTGACCGGCTATTGGAACCGGAAAGCCAGGGTGATGCGGTTCTGCATGCCCAGGTCGCCGTAGGGCACCCAGGCGTAGTCGAGCCGGAAGCTCCCCAGGTCCAGGCCCCCGCCCGCGGTCAACCCCGCCATGCCGTCGAGCTCGCGGCCGTGGCTCTGGTCGTAGCCCAGGCGCAGCGCGGCCTGGCGCTTGTCCCGGTCGAAGCGGTAGGTCGCCTCGAGGCCGAGGCTCACGTAGGGGGGCTGGTCGGAAGGCAGGTGCAGGTCGAGGCTGGAGTCGACGACCTTGGTCGTGTGCCACAGCAAGCCGCCCGCCGCGGCCAACGGCAGAGGCGCGGCGACGCTGCCCAGCTTGATGGGCGGCCCGAAGTTGGAGAGATAGGCCCCCGCGTCCACGGGGCGGTCCCCCAGGAGGAAGAGGCTCTCGGCCTGCCCTCCGAAGTCGATTGCCGCGCTGGTCCCGGAGACGTCGTCGAGCACGGAGCGGATGACCTTGAGCTTGCCGCCCAGCGAGAACTTCTCGAAGCGGCGCGCGTAGGCCGCGGCCACGGCCAGGTCGTAGGGCCTGAAGGACCCAACATTGTCTCCCAGGCCGTTGTAGGCGGTCTGGGCTCCCTGGGAGAAGTACGCGACATCGGCGCCGAAAGCGCCGGAAGCGCCGAGGGGCCGTCCCCACGCGGCGGTGCCGAGATACGACGTCTCCAGAAGGTGGTCGTAGGTGAGGCTCAGCTCCGACGGAGACTCCGGGACCAGGCTGGCCAGGCCCGCTGGGTTGGAGAACAGCGCGTCGGAGCCCTGCGCGCCGGCGCTGGCCGCGCCGCCCAGGGCGGACTCGCGGGTGGAGCGCACGAGCTTGAGGAACGCGGCGCCCGTCCCGCCCGACGCTCCCTCCGAGAAAGGCGCGTCCGGGAACATGCCGGCCCAGGCCGGGGCTGCGGCCGCGAGGAGCAGGACCAGCGCGGATGTTATACGGGCCAGACCGGACCCTTGCGCGGCTGGGACGGCTGCACCGGCTGTTCCTGCCCCGCGGCAGCGGCGGCCGGCGCGCTCTCCTGCGGCAAGGCCTCGAGGACGAAGGTGGCGTCGGGTTTAGGAGCTGCCACGGGCTGCGGAGCCGGGGCCGGGGCCGCCTTCGGCTCAGGAGGCGGCGCGGCAGCAGGCTTGACGGCAGGCGCGGCCTGCAGCGCGACGGGAGCGGGCGCCGCAGCCGCGGGAGCCGCCGGCTGAGCCGGCGCGGCCGCGGGGCCCGATTCCAGGGAGAGCTCCACCGAGCGCGTCGGCGCCGGGAGTTGGGGGCGCGTCGCGGCGCCGCCCTTGAGGCCCTCGGAGAGCTCGGCCAGGCGCTTGAGCATGAGCTCGCCCTGCGCGGCCTGCTGGGCGCACAGGGACCTGAGCCCCGTGATTTCCTTGTCGAACTTCTCCATCTGCATCTTGATGTTCTGCAGATAGACGACGGCGGGGCTCACGCCCCCGGTCGTGGTCAGCTCGCTGCGCCGGCGCTCCGGCCCGGTATAGCCCGGCGCGGCGACGGCGGGCGCGGGAAGGGCGGCCTTGGGTGGGACCACCGCAGCCGGCGGCGGGATCGCGGAAGGCAGGGCCGCGGCCGGGGCGGCGGCGCGCAAGGGCGCGCCGTCCCTGGAGGGCTGGCGTTCTCCGCTCACGGAAGGGGCCAAGGCCTGCGGCTGGGGGAGGCTGGGCTCCGCGGCGGCGGCCGCAGGCTTGGACGGCAGGACCTCGACGGGGGCGGGCGCGGGCAGGAGGGGGGAGGCAGACTCGCTCTCCTCCGATTCCTCGACCGCGGCGCGGTACTGGCCCAGCAGATACAGGAACAGTCCCCCGCTGCCGAGGAAACCCAGCGCCGAGATGTAGAACCAGCCGTCTGCCAGCAGGCTCATCACGCCAGATATTATCGGATTGTCCACCTCCTGTCAAGGCGGCGGGAAATTAGCTATAATCACCCCTCTGACGACGAACTCCAGCGTCCTGTCGGAACCCGGACACGCCTCCTGCCTGCCGGCCCTGGAGGAGGAAGGCGCCTTCCTCACCGGCTTCTGCCTGCCGGAAGCGGCCCGCGCCCTGGCCGCCGAGCCGTCCCGGCGCGCCGGGCTCCTGAGCCCCGCGGAAGAATCGCTCTTCCGGGGGCTGCGCAGCGAGAAGCGCCGCCTGGACTGGCTGGCCGGAAGGGGCGCGGCCAAGCGGGCCCTGGCCCGGTACTTCCGCGAAGCCCGGGAGAGCACCCCGGACCTCCCCGCCATCGAGATCTCCTCCGACGCCCAGGGCGCCCCGCGCTGCTCGCTGCCGGGCGCGCCGTCCTTCTCCATCAGCCACTGCGCGGCCGGCGGCCTGTGCGCGGTGGGCCGGGGGGGACGCCTGGTGGGAGCCGATTGGGAGATGGTCGTCCCCCGCTGCGGGGAACTGGCCCGGCTCTTCGCGCGCCCCGGAGAGCTCCCGCCCGGACCGGACGACCGGGCCCTGACCCGCCTCTGGGCCGTCAAGGAGGCCGTCCTCAAGCTGCTGGGGCTGGGCCTGGCGGCGCCGCCCCGGGACGTGGAGGTCCTCCCCGAGATCCGGCTCCACGGCCGGGCCCGCCGGCGCTGGCTGGAGTTGGGGAGCCCCGAGCTGCGCTGCGCCGTCGCCGAGTGCGGCGCCTGCGGTATCGGAAGTTCCGCAGGCACCGGTCGGACGGAAGTCCTTACGACCGGCGGCGCCATCGCGGCCGTCGCCCACGCCCGACCTTCCCTCTCAGGAGACCGCGCATGAAGCCCGTCAAGCCAGCCCCGCAGGAGCAGGCCAAGAAGGAGCGCGCAGGCGCGCCCAGCCTGGCGCGCCTGCGCCAGATGGTCGAGACCGTCATGCAGGGCGGGGGGGAGAAAGCCGTCGCCGCCCAGAAGGCCAAGGGGAAGTTCACCGCGCGCGAGCGCATCCACTACCTCTTCGACGAAGGGAGCTTCCAGGAGACCGACCTCCTGGTGAGCACGCGCTGCGCCGACTTCGGGCTCAAGGAGAAGAACCCTCCGGGAGACGGCGTGGTCACCGGCTTCGGGACCATCGCCGGGCGCGAGGTCTGCGTCTTCGCGCAGGACTTCACCGTGCTGGGCGGCTCGCTGGGCCATGCCCACGCCATGAAGATCTGCAAGGTCATGGACCTCGCCTACGCCAACCGCGTGCCGCTCATCGGCCTGCTGGACTCGGGCGGAGCGCGCATCCAGGAGGGGGTCGACTCCCTCGACGGCTACGCCGAGATCTTCTTCCGCAACACCAAGTGCTCCGGCGTCATCCCGCAGATCTCCGTCATCCTGGGGCCCTGCGCCGGAGGCGCGGTCTACTCCCCGGCCCTGACCGACTTCATCTTCATGGTCGAGGGGATCAGCCACATGTTCGTCACCGGCCCGGACGTGGTCAAGGCCGCCACCGGGGAGGACGTGAGCTTCGACACTTTGGGCGGCTGCAAGGCCCACGCGGTCAAATCCGGGGTCTGCCACTTCGTGGCCGCCTCGGAGCCCGACTGCTTCCGGCAGGTACGCGAGCTGCTCTCCTTCCTGCCCCAGAACCGCTGGGAGAAGCCGCCCCGCGTGGCCAACCCGGACCCGGTGACCCGCGCCATCCCGCTCCTGGAGAAGATGTGCGAGATGGACGCGCGCAAGCCCTACCGCATCCACCACATCATCTGGCAGATCGCCGACGAGCACAAGTTCTTCGAGGTGCACGCCGGCTTCGCCAAGAACATCGTGGTGGGCTTCATGCGCATGGGCGGCGAGGCCGTGGGCGTGGTGGCCAACAACCCGGGCCATTTCGCCGGGGCGCTGGACATCAACTCGGCGGACAAGGCCGCGCGCTTCATCCGCTTCCTCAACGCCTTCAACATCCCCGTCGTCACGCTCACCGACGTGCCCGGCTACTGGCCGGGCGTGGCCCAGGAGCACGGAGGCATCATCCGCCACGGGGCCAAGCTCCTCTTCGCCTACAGCGAGGCCACGGTGCCCAAGGTCGCGGTGGTCATCCGCAAGGCCTACGGCGGCGCCTACATCGCCATGAGCTCCAAGAAGCTGGCCAGCGACTTCAACTTCTCGTCGCCCAGCGCCGAGATCGCGGTCATGGGCCCGGCCGGCGCCGTCGAGATCCTCTACCGGCGCGAGCTGGCCGCGGCCAAGACCGACGAGGAGAAAGCCGCCCTGCGCGCCAAGCTCACGGCCGAGTACAAGGAGCGCTTCGCCTCGCCCTACCAGACGGCCTCCACGGGCTCCATCGACGAGGTCATCGAGCCGGGGATGCTGCGCACCAAGATCATCCGGGCCCTGCGCCTGCTGCGGGAGAAGCGCATCCCGGGCACGCACGAGAGCCGGGGCAATATCCCGCTTTGATGTGGTATAATCCCGCCCGGATATCATGAAAGCCCAGATCCTGGTCGTCGAGGACCAGCCCGCCACCTCCGAACTCATCCGCGAGGTGCTCAAGGACGAGGGCTGCGAGGTCCAGGCCGTGGACACCCTGGCCAAGGCGCGCAAGAGCCTGCAGCGCGCCCTGCCCGACCTGGTGGTCCTCGACCGCGCCCTGCCCGACGGCGAGGGCCTGGACCTGCTGCGCGACCTGCGCGCCGAGGACAAGTCGGCCCGCCTGCCCGTGCTCATCCTCACGGCCCAGAACACCGTCACCGACAAGGTCGCGGGACTGCGCGAGGGCGCCGACGACTACATCACCAAGCCCTTCAACACCGAGGAGCTGGTGGCGCGCGTGGAGGCCCTGCTGCGCCGCGCCGGCGCCCTGGAGGAGCCCACGGTCCAGGAGGCGGGGGACCTCAAGCTCGACCGCGCCTCGCGCAAGGCCTACGTCAAGCACAAGGAGGTGCCGCTGAGCGCCAAGGAGTTCGACCTGCTCTGGTTCCTCATGCACCGGCGCAATCGCGTGCTCACGCGCGACTTCCTGCTCCAGCACGTCTGGGGCTACGAGCAGGGCCTCGACCTCTCCACCAAGGTCATCGACGTGACGCTCTCCCACCTGCGCGACAAGATCGGGCCCACGGCCAACAAGATCGTGGCCGTGCGCGGCTTCGGC
>JACRDS010000024.1 GCA_016212825.1 Elusimicrobiota bacterium
CCCATGGGCCGCGATACCGGAAGTGTAGACCCGGAACCGGGTTTTGTCAATTACAGATGCTTACACCTGATTACAGATGATTACAGATGCCGAATTCTGACGACAGGATAAAGACTTTCCGTGGGAGAATCAGCCGGTGAGAAGATATCCGCCAGGCACCGACACAATGCCCTCTTCAGAGGCGAGTCCGAGGCTCTGGCGCAGGCGGTGGATGTTGACTTCCACAATCTGACCGTTCTCACTGCCCGGCCAAACCTTGGCTCGTAGTCTCTCGCGGCTGACCGGCCCCGGATGCCGCAGAAGCACGCACAGCAGCTCGAAACCCTTGGGGCCGAGCCTCCCGCGGATCGGAAGGCCATCCACCCACACCTTGCGGCTGGCTGTATCCGCCCTGATGCGGCCCCGTTCCAGGGTTTCTCCCTGCGCAGGCAACGACGTCTCCTGTGGCGCTGCTCCGGGCGACGACTCCCGCAGGAGACGTTCCACATGGCGTATCAACTCGTTCTCGCCGAAAGGCTTGCGCAGAAAATCATTCGCGCCCAGTTGGGCCATCGCGTCCTTGAGCACGTCCGCCTCATTGGGCATGGCCGTCATAATTAGGATCGGGATGTCCTTGGTCTTCGCATGCCCCTTGAAAAGACGGCACGCCTCCACCCCATTCATCCCGATCATGGCCAGGTCCAGCAGTACGAGGTCCGGCCGGCGGTCCGAGGCCTGGAGGAAGCCATCCGTCCCGCAATCGCAGCACCGCACAGGGCCGTACCGGCGCTCCAAGGTGAACCTGACCAGTTCGTGCGTCTCCGGGTCGTCGTCGATGACCATAACGCCCCCGACAAGCCTTGGCCGGCTTTCCTGGTCCAGGCCGACCGCCTGGGTCTGCCCGGCCGGCTGCCTCCTGGCCAACACCATGGACCGGGCGTGCCGCTCGAAGGACCGCAGGGCCTTATCCTGGACCTCGGTCTTCGTCAAGAACAAGGCGCCGCCATGGCGGCGGACTTCCGCCTCTGCCTCGACGCCCCTCTTGATGGCGGACATCATGATGAATGGGATGTCCTTGGTCGCCTCTTGGGACCGCAGCACCTTCAGCAGGTCCAGACCTGTGCAGCCCTTGCCCAGGCACCAGTCCGCCAGGATCAGGTCGGGCGGGAAGTGAAGACATCGCTCCAGCGCCTCCTTGACTCCGGCCACGGCGGTCACAGTAAAGCCGCACTTCGCCAGCAACTTCCCGAAAGTGCGCCTTTCGTCCTCTTCATCGTCCACCAATAGGAGATGAACCACAGATGATTCCGCAGGCGCGGGGGCCGAGTGATCGGCATTTGAAGTGTCGTCCATGTTGTCTCCAAGACGGTGCCGATATTCTATATCAAGGACCGGCCGAAGTCCATGAAGTTGAAGGCGGAAGTCTGTGGTATAATCAGGATGGGTCGGCGCCTAGTCCGCAGCAACGCTTCTGAGTTCGGCGCTCAGAAACGCCCTCGGCAGACCCAGGCGCCGGCCCTCCGATTGAAAGCCCTGATTTGTGCCAGATTTGTGCCAAGTTGGCGTGAAAACAGGCCGCAGCGCATACTAACAGACGCAAACCGGCGCAAGTCGATTTCTCGACGTAGAATCGGCTAGAAAGCAAGGCGTCGTCGGAACGTGTCCCAAGGCCTGAATTCCTTCGCAAGGAAGAGGTCGCAGGTTCGATCCCTGTCACGTCCACCATCTAGATCATACAAAGCGGGCAGTTTCTAGACGAGAGCGCCGCGGCGGCCTGAAAAGGCCGCCGCGGCGCTCTTTTTCTGGGCCTTGCAATTCCGGCGCGTGTGACTTATAATTCAGATAATGAATACAAGTCATTCAGGAAAGGAATCAGATTTCC
Organism: Elusimicrobiota bacterium; assembly: GCA_016212825.1. GTDB lineage: Bacteria > Elusimicrobiota > Elusimicrobia > UBA1565 > UBA9628 > UBA9628. The sequence goes on from JACRDS010000024.1 coordinate 1,862, forward strand.
TCCCGCGCTGGCTGGCTCCCGCGTTGGGCCGGGCCGTCGCCGACCATCCGGTCGTGGCGCTCACCGGGGCTCGCCAAGTCGGCAAGAGCACCCTTCTGCAGCACGCGGAACCGACCAAGCATTGGAAATACGTCACCTTCGACAATGCGGATGCCATGAAGCAGGGAGAACGAGACCCTGCGGGCCTGTGGGCCGGGACGGATCGCGTCATCTTGGACGAGGTGCAACGGCTGCCCGGCATCCTTTCCGCGGTCAAGCGGTCCGTTGACGAACGCCCGCGCAAGATGCGCTTCGTTCTTTCAGGCTCAGCCAACCTTCTCTTGATGCGGCAGGTTTCCGAAAGCCTCGCCGGAAGGGCGGTCTATCTCACGCTCTTGCCGATGACTCTCGGGGAAATGCACAGGAAGCCTCTTCCCGGCCTGCTTGAGGCCGTCTTGGAGGGACGTTTCCCAAAGGAAGAAAGACTGGCGGCGGCCGACGATCCCATCGCCGCGATCTCCAAGGGCTTTATGCCCGGACTTCTCGCCCTCCCCTCTGCGGAGAGCCGGACCCGATGGTGGGAAGGGTATGCCGCGACCTATCTTGAGCGCGACCTCAGACAGCTTTCCCAGGTGGAGTCCCTGTCCGACTATCGCACCGTCATGGAGGTCCTGGCCCTGCGCGCCGGCCAGGTGGTCAACCAGACCGAGGTGGCCCGGGACTCCCGCGTCTCCCAGCCGACTGTGCACCGCTACCTCAACCTCCTGGAGACGACTTGCCTCATCGACAGGCTCCCGGCTTTCGCCCGCAACCGGACCAGGCGCCTGATCAAAGCCCCCAAGCTCCACTGGGTGGACCCGGCCCTGGCTGCCTATCTCGGGGGTCTGCATGACGAGGCTTCCATCAAGGCCTCGCGGGAGGTCGGGGCGCTGTTCGAGAACCTCATCTTCCAGCACTTGAAGGTCTTGGCCGGGACGTTCACGCCCAAGCTGCGCCTTTATTATTGGCGTACGATGAAGGGAAAGGAGGTTGACTTCGTGCTGGAGTGGGGCCGGAAGATCGTGGCCGTGGAGGTCAAGCTGGGCGGTCCCCCCCGGTACGCGGACTGCGAAGGGTTGGGATCTTTCCTTGAGGATCATCCCGAGGCCAGCGGCGGGATACTCATCCACACAGGCAAAGACGCGGTGCGGATGGGAACCAAGATCGTCGCCCTGCCCTGGACGGCCTTGGCCGGAGCCTAATGAGGCCTTTCACTTGGCCGGGACCGCGGCGGGCGGGGCCTCGACCTTGATGCGCAGCTCCTTGAGGAGCCGGGGGTCCACCGGCCCGGGCGCCTCGCTGAGCAGGCAGGCTCCCCGGGCGGTCTTGGGGAAGGCGATGACCTCGCGGATGGAATCCTCCCCCCTCATGAGCGCGACCAGGCGGTCGAGGCCCAGGGCGATGCCGCCGTGCGGCGGGGCGCCGAACTCCAGGGCGTTGAGCAGGAGCCCGAACTGGGCCTCCTGCTCCTCCGGGGAGAATCCCATCAGGGAGAGGATCTTGCGCTGGACCTCCGGCCGGTGGTTGCGGATGGAGCCGGAGGCGATCTCCACGCCGTTGAGGACCAGGTCGTACTGGTGGGACAGGACGGCCGCCGGGTCGCTGTCGAGCTTGGGCATGTCGGCGTCCAGGGGCGCGGTGAAGGGGTTGTGGGTGAAGGTCCAGCGCTTCTCCTCCGGCTCCCACTCCAGAAGCGGGAAGCGCGTCACCCAGGAGAAGTGCCAGGGCCGGTCGGGCTGGAGCTTCAGGCGCGAGATGAACTCCTTGCGCAGCGTGCCCAGGCAGGCGGCCGCGGCCGGGGCCTGGTCCGCGGCGAAGAAGAGGTGGTGGCCCGGCTTGGGCTGGAAGCGCTCCTTCAGGGCCGAGAGTTTTTCCGGCTCCAGGAACTTGGCGATGGGGGCCGTGAACGCGGTCCCATCGTACTTGAGCCAGGCCAGGCCCTTGGCGCCCCCCTTCTTGACCAGGTCGGTGAGCTTGTCGATCTCGGCCCGGGAGAACTCGTGCGCCACGGAGAGCACGCGCACCACGCCGCCGCTGCGGGCCGCTTCGCCGAAGACCTTGAAGGCGGAGTCCTTGAAGAGCTCGGTGCAGTCCGCGACGGCCAGGCCGAAGCGCAGGTCCGGCTTGTCCGAGCCGTAGCGCAGCATGGCGTCGGCGTAGTCGAGGCGCGGGAACGGGGTCTCCAGCTCCACGGCCATGGTCTCGCGGAACACGGTCTTGAGCATCCGTTCCACCAGAGCGTGCACGTCGGACTCCTCGACGAAGGACATCTCCAGGTCGATCTGCGTGTGCTCGGGCTGGCGGTCGGAGCGCAGGTCCTCGTCCCGGAAGGCCCGCGCCAGCTGGAAGTAGCGGTCCACCCCGCTGACCATGAGGATCTGCTTGAAGATCTGGGGCGACTGGGGCAGGGCGTAGAAGTCCCCGGGCGAGAGCCGCGCCGGGACCAGGAAATCCCGGGCCCCCTCCGGCGTGGCCTTGGTCAGGATGGGGGTCTCGATCTCCAGAAAGCCCTCCGCGTCCAGGGCGCGGCGCACGGACTGGCTGACCTTATGGCGCTGCACCAGGTTGGCGAGCATGGGCGGCCGGCGCAGGTCCAGGAACCGGTACTTCAGGCGCGTCTCCTCGAGGGCCGTGGTGCGCTCGTCGAGCTCGAAAGGCAGGGTCTTGGAGGTGTTGAGGACCTTCAAGGAGAGGGCCTTCACCTCGATCTCCCCGGTGGGGATCTTGGGGTTCTTCATGCCCTGGGGCCGCAGGCGCACGGCCCCTTCCACGCTGACCACGTGCTCGGCGCCGAGCTTGCCCGCGGCGAGGAAGGCCTCGACCTCCTCGGGGTTGACCACGACCTGGACCAGCCCCGAGCGGTCGCGCAGGTCCAGGAAATAGACCCCCCCGTGGTCGCGGCGGGAGTGCACCCAGCCGGCGAGGCGCACGGACTGGCCGACCTGGGCCGCTCCGAGCTCGCCGCACAGATGCGTGCGCAGGGCCGTGGGCCTCATGAAGGCAGGGGGTGGCAGAGGTCGGAGAGCCGCCGCGGGTTGCGTATGAAGTAGTGGCCGCGGTGCATGTCGAGGATCTGGGCGCGGCGCAGGGTGGAGATGGCGCGCGAGAGGGGCTCGCGGGTGGTGCCCACCATGTCGGCGAGCTCCTGCTGGGTGAAGTGGTCCTTGAGCAGGACCCCGCCGCGGAACTTGCGGCCGCGCCGGACCAGGGCGTTGAGCGTGCCGGAGACCCGGCCCAGCATGTTGCGGAAGAGCAGGTTCTCGATCTCCTCGTTGGCCTGGCGCAGGCGCTCGGAGACCGTGCGCAGGAGGAAGAAGGTCAGCTTGGGGTCGGAGAGGAGCAGGTCCTTGAAGTCGGACTTGCGGATGACCACCAGTCGCGAGTCCGCCACGGCCTGGGCCGAGGCGGAGCGGGTGTGGCCGTCCACCAGGGCCATCTCGCCGAAGAAGTCCCCGGGCGAGAGGTAGGCGAAGGTCTTGCGCTTCTTGGCGCTGGAACTCGTGAAGATGCGCACCCGGCCGGAGCTGACGATGAACATGCGGCCGCCGGACTCGGACTTGACGAAGATGGTCTCCCCGGCGCGGAAATCCTCCTCCCGGGCCAGACGCGCGATGCGCCGCAGTTCCGCGGGAGGCAGGGCGTTGAGGAAATGGATGCGGCGCAGGAGCTTCAAGTCCACACATCCATGGTATCTAAGTGCGGCGCAAGGCGTCAACCGTAGGGCCCAGCCTGAACTGGGACTATTGCTGTCGAGAAAGGTGCCGAAAGGCCGTGCCTGGACCTATGGATCGGAGGCTATAATCATCCCTGATGTCCATGAAGGCGGCGGCACGCCTCTCCACCAAGGCCCTGGCCATCCTCCTGGCCCAGCTCATCGCCGCGCAGTCCGCGACGGCCGCGGTCCAGGCCGTCCAGGTCCGCGCCGGCGCCCTGCCCGTGGGCGCCCCCGCCGCGGTCGGCGCCGCGGCGCTCGGCTCCCTCTCCGCTCCGGCCGGGCTCTCCCTGCAGGCCGCGTCCCTCAAGGGCCTCACGGCGCTCCCCCTCGCCGCCGTCCCTGCGGTCGTCTTCGGACAGGTCTCCGCGGCCGCTCCGGTCTTGGCCGCGCCCGCTGCGTCTTCCTCGGATAAGGGCGTCCCGGTCGCACAGGCCGTCCAGACCCTCTCGGAGAAGCGCATCCAGCCCGCGGTCCAGGCCGCGGCCGAGGCGATGCGGGGCGCGGAGCAGGCTCCTGCGGATCCCTCCAAGGGCGCGGCCGAGGCCCAGTTCAGCGTCCTCACCGGGGAGAAGCGCGCCGCCTCCTCGACCTTGGCCGAGGAGCCGGCCGCCGCCGCTCCCGTCACCCTCTCCGCCTCACTCAAGGCTCCCGAGGCGAAGGCGCCCTCGGCCCGGGCCGGGGTCCCGGCCCGCTCCGGCTTCACCCAGGTCTTCAAGGACCCGGAGCGCAACAAGTCCTTCTGGCGCTACGTGGCCGGCTACATCACGTTCCTTTTCGGGTTCCGGATGTACGTGGTCGGACTGCCTTACTACATCTCCGGCCTGACCAAGAACTCCCTGGCCGAGGCCAACGACCCGCGCCTGGGCGACGCGGAGACGGTCAAGGCTCTGGTGCGCGAGAACCGCAGCCTGGCGCGCATCGCGCACTGGGTGGCCCAGGGACTCAGCTACGCCACGGTCCCCCTCTTCACCAAGAACGGCGCCGAGGGCCCTAAGAAATGGCTGGTGCGCTCCTACTTCGTGCGCTTCGCGGTCCTGGCCCTGATCCCCACGCTCTTCTTCGCCTCGGGCCTGCTGAGCCTCAACGCGGCCTTCCTCATCTTCTTCGGCCTGGTCGCGGCGCAGTCCTTCTTCCAGGGACTCTCGGTGACCACGGAGTCTGCGGCCACGGCCCGCATCATCGGGGACTCTTCCGTGACGCAGGCCGAGCGCACCAAGGCCAATTCCATCCTGTTCTTCATCTCGGCGGCCATGTCCATCCTGGGCCCGGTCCTGGGCGGGCAGGTGGCCGCGGTCAGCGAGCTCTTCGGCAAGGCCAACCCGGGCGGCGCCCTCATCTACGGCATCTACGCATTGGTCTGCGGCGTGGCCGGTCTCATCTTCGCGAGCCTGGGCATCATCAACGGCAGGGCGGCGGCTGCGGCCCCGACGGCGGGCGCCGTCGGGGCGGAGAAGGTCGGCCTGGGCGGGACCCTGAAGAACCTCTGGGTCTCCTTCAAGGACGGGCTCCAGCTCGTGTTCAAGAACCGGCTCCTGCGCACGCTCTGCATCGTGGCCCTGGTCTCGGCGCTCTTCGCGGACCCGCTCATCTTCAACGTGCTGCCGGAATTCGTGGAGGGGCTCATCAAGTCCGACCCCGGAGGCCTCGGTTCCTGGCTGCAGGTCCCGGTCCTGGGCTGGTTCCTCAAGGCCCTCACCGGCACGCCCATGGGCTACTTCGCGCTCATGACCGCGGGCGCCAGCGTGGGCAGCATGGCGGCCAGCGCCACCCTCAAGCCCCTGCGCAAGCTCTTCCTGAAGCTGGGCTTCAAGACCGAGGAGTCCCTGACCATCCCCTTCTACATCCTGGCCGCCCTGGAGGCCCCGCTGTTCTGGCTGATGATCGCGGCGCCGTCCACCTGGGCCGTGCTCGGGCTTTACCTGCTGCAGTCCCTGCTCGTCGGCTACGCGGGCATCACCATCTCGAGCTTCTACCAGAAGACCCTGGGGAGCTATGAGGGGAAGGACGTCCCGAAGATCCTGGCCGCGCAGTCCCTGCTGAGCATCGTCGCGTCCATCATCGCGACCTACCTCTACGGCTTCGTGCTGACCGGCATCCCCATCGCGACCTCCCTGCTCATCGCCGCGGTCGCGACCACGGTGCTCTCCGCCATCCGCCTGGCCGCGCCCTGGCTGCTCTTCAGCAAGGAGTCTCGCGGGACCAAGGCCACGCCGATCAAGGAGGCCTGACCGGGCATGGATCGCCGCAGCGCCATCCTCGCCGGGGCCCTCGCTCTCGCCGGGCTCGCGGCTCACTCCGGGTGCCGGGGCCAGGAGAACCCGCCGGCCGAGCCAGCCGCCGCGCCGCGACCGCCCGCGGCCCTTGAGAAGGTCTCCCTCCTTCGCGTCGAGATGGTCACTCCCGCCGCCTCGGCCGGCAAGAGCATACCGGCCCAGACTCTGGCCGTCTATCAAGGCTGGGTGACTCAGAAGGCCCTGGCCGTCCTGGCCGAGAGCGGCCGCGCCTGCGAGGTCTCGGTGCAGGCGACCCTGCGGCGCAGCGCCAGGCCCGCTTTCAAGGTCGCGGCCGCCGACGGGAGCCTGGAGCCGGCCTTGCGGCGCCGTCTGGAAGACGAGCTGGGGGGCATCGACCCCCTGCACGCCGGGGGCGCTGACGTGGTCTTCCGGGCCGTCTTCGCGGTCCGCGGCGCGGTCCGGGTCGAGCCGGCCGCGGCCCCATCCGAGACGGACCCTGTCGCGCAGGCCTGCAAGGTGGAGATCGGCATGTTCTGCAACGCGCAGAAAGAAGCCCCGGCCGCGCGCGATGCCTGCCTGCGTCAGCGTCCCCGCGACCTGCTCCCGGCCTGCCGCGCGAGCCTGGGGCTCGCGGCTCCATGATCCGCCGCGCCGGCGCTGCCGCCTTCCTGCTCCTGTTCGGGGCCGCGGTCTGCCGCGCGCAGGAGTCCCCCAACGAGCTGGGCGTCGGCGTCTACGCCGGCGTCCCTCTCGGGATCACCCTCAAGCACCTCATCGATGAGCGCCGTGCCGCGGCCGCGGCCTTCGGCCTGCAGGGGAGCAACCTGGACTTCCACGCCGACGCGCTCACCCATTTCCGGAACCTGGGACGGCAGCCTTCCCGGGGCAAGGTCTCCCCTTATCTGGGGCTGGGCCTCAAGATCAAAGGCGAGCACGACATCCTCTACGGAGTCCGGTTCCTGGGCGGGGCGGCCTACGCGCTCCCCGAGAAGTCCCTGGAGTTCTTCGCCGAGGTCGCCCCCTTCCTGCGCGTCGCCCCGGGCCTGGGCAGCGGCTTCGACGGCGGCGCGGGGGTGCGCTACTACTTCAGGCCCCTGGGCAGCGGCCGCTAGCGGTCGGCCATCCGGAAGCGTCCGGGCTGGGCGCTCAGGGCGCCATAGCGGTCGAGGATGCGGAACAGCTCCTCGCGCCGGGCTGCGTCGGCCGGGATGGGGCGTCCCCAGTTCGTCTCCAGGGCGGCGAACTCCACCCCGCCGATCCCGCGGGAAGAGAGACTGAGCCGGGCCGCGGCCGTGAGGCGGGTCGCGGGCGTCGGGGAGACGAACAGGAAATTGCCGAGGCTGTAGATGATCGGCTTGTCTTGGTAGATCTCCAACGGCTGGATGACGTGCGGGTGATGCCCGATGAAGGCGTCGGCCCCCGAGTCCACGGCCAGGTGGGCGAAGGCCTTCTGCACCTCGTTGGGCTCCTCGGCGAGCTCCGTGCCCCCGTGGAAGGCCACCACGAGCACGTCGCAGCGGCCGCGCGCCTCCCGGATGACTTCTCCGGCCCGGTCATAGTCGCTGTAGGCCACGCCGGGCTTGTGCGGGCCCGCCCAGGCCGATTCCGGGAAGGTCGAGGTGAAGGCCAGCACGCCCACGCGCAGGCCCCGCACCGGGACGACCTTCAGCTTCATGGCGTCGGCGCGGTCCTTCCCCCCGCCCACGTAGGGCAGGTCTTCGCGGTCCAGGGCCGCCAGGGTGTCCTGGAACCCTTCCGGGCCGTAGTCCATCGTGTGGTTGTTGGCGACGCTCATCAGGTTGAACCCGGCGGCCTTGAGCGCGGCCAGGTTCTTGGGCGGGGCGCGGAAGGTCCACTTCTTGCCCAGGACCCGGGCCCCCCGCGAGGTCACGGGACATTCGAGGTTGCCCAGGACGATGTCTGCCTGGAGGATCTCGCGCACGGCCGAAGTCGGGGCGGCCGGGCCTTGGCGCCTGATGATGTCCCCCACCGGCCCGTCGAGGCGGATGTCGCCCACCGCCGTCAGGGTGACGGCGGCCGGGGCGGCGGTCGAGGCTTCCTGCGCCTGGACTGAGGCGGCGGCGAGCCAGAGCGCCGCGAAGGCTCGGGCTAGAGCGTCCATCCCTTGAGGGCCGCGAGCATGGGCCGGTCCGTCTGGTCGAGGTGCAGCGGCGTCAGCGAGACGCGGCCGGACGCCACCGCCGCCACGTCCGTGCCGGGGAGCTTGACCCAGCGCGCCCGGCTGCCGCCCAGCCAGTAGTAGGTGCGGCCGCAGGGGTCCGAGCGCCGGTTGATGGCATTGGAGTAGATGCGCCGCCCCAGGCGCGCCGCCGCAGCGCCGCGGAACTTCCCGGCCTTCGGGCTGGGGAAGTTGACGTTGAGGATGACGCCCGGGGGCAGGCCTCGCTTCAGGACCTGGCACGCCAGGTCCCGGGCGAAGCCGGCCGAGGCCTCGTAGGAGCGCTGACCGGGGTCCTGGGAGAAGGCGATGGCCGGCATGCCCAGGATGCGGGCTTCGCGGGCCGCGGCCACGGTGCCCGAGTAGATGATGTCCTCGCCCAGGTTGTAGCCGCGGTTGATGCCGGAGACGACCAGGTCCACCGCGCCCTTCATCTCCCGGAGCACTCCGAAGCGGGCGCAATCCGCGGGGCTGCCGGTGACCGTGACGACCCCCTCGGGCAGGCGGTGGACGCAGATGGGCTTGTGCAGGGTCAGGCTGTGGCTGTCCGCGGAGCGCTCCTGGTCCGGGACCACGGCGAACACGGTGCCCAGGCCCTGCATGGCCGCGATCAGGGGCCGCAGGCCCGGGCCGTGCAGGCCGTCATCGTTGGTGACGAGAATGCGGGGTCGTCTCATGGTCGGGCTATCCTTTCCACGGCGTCGGCGAGCCTGCGCACGGCGGCCTCCCCGCAGGGCACCGCCAGCCCGTCGTAGGCGCGGGACATCTGTCCCAGGCCGGAGGCCAGGGCGGCGCGGACCTCCTCGCCCAGGCGGGAGGCGAGCTCGGCCTCGGGCACGACCCGGGCGGCCCCCGCCCCGGCCAGGAGGGCCGCGTTGGCGTCCTGGTGGCGGCCGGCGGCGTGCGGATACGGGACGAGCACCGCGGGCTTGCGCAGGCCGGCGAGTTCCGCGAGGGTGCTGGCCCCGGCCCGGCAGACCACCAGGTCCGCGGCCGCGTAGCCCTTCTCCATCGCGTCGAGGTAGGGCAGGACCCTGACGCGCGACGCCGGCAGCCCGGACCGCGCGTAGAGGGACTCCGTCTCGGCGGCCGCCTCGGCGCCGGCCAGATGGATCACCTGAAGGGGCCCTGCCTGGGCCAGGGCCGCCGGGGCCTCCCTATTGACGCCCCGCGCCCCTTGGCTGCCGCCGAAGACCAGGACGGTGGGCAGGTCCGGCGCGAGCCCCAGCTCCTGCCGGGCGGCGGCCGGGTCCCCGGGGGCCCAGAGCGAGGGCCGCACCGGAGTGCCGGTGAGCTCCCCGGCCGGCTCTCCCGGCGCCGGCGGCAGGCCGCGCAGCAGGGAGGCTCCCAGGGCCAGGCTGGCGCGGTTGGCCAGGCCCAGCGTCGAGTTGGACTCGTGCACCGCGCAGGGCACGCCGCGCCGCCAGGCCGCCAGCGCGGCCGGGAAGGTCAGGTAGCCGCCCATGCCGACCGCGACGCGCGGGTCGAAGTCGCGCAGGACCCGGTCGGCCAGCCTCAGGGAGCCCGCGAGCTTCCAGGTGAAGGACGCCCAGCCCAGGCCGGGCCGCCGGGAGAGCCCGGTGAGGTCCAGGGGGACGGTGGGGAGGGCTTCGGCCTCGAGCCTGGGGAGCGCGGGGTCGCCGGTGCGGACCACCATCAGGGGTTCCCAGCCGCGCTGTCTGAGGGTCTGCGCCAGGACCAGGCCGGGGTAGAAGTGTCCGCCGGTTCCCCCCGCTGCGATGACGATGCGCTTGGGCGCATCGCCCCTGCAGGGCAGCCGTTCTCCGCTCCCGGAAGTGGCGACGCGCTTCATGCGCTGCGCCCCACGGGCCAGGGGCCCTCCTTGCCGATGGCGGGAGCCCCGCGGGCCGTATAGCGGGAATGCAGCGAGGATTGGCGGGAGATGTTGAGCAGGACCCCGGCCGCGGCCAGGGTCACGAGCAGGGAGGAGCCGCCGTAGGAGATGAACGGCATGGGCATGCCTTTGGTAGGGAGCAGCCCGATGGACATGCCGGCGTTTATGAAGGCCTGCAGGCAGATGGTGAGCGTGATGCCCGCGGCCAGCAGCGAGCCGAAGAGGTTGGGCGCGGCCCGGGCCACGCGCAGGCCGCGCAGGAGGAAGGCCGCGAAGAGCCCGAGCAGGACCAGGGCCCCGACCAGGCCCAGCTCTTCGCAGACCACCGGGAATATGAAGTCCGTGTGCGGGGTGGGAAGGTAGCCCAGCTTGAGCTGGGAGGCGCCCACGCCCTTGCCCAGCCAGCCTCCGGACCCCGCGGCCAGGACGGCCTGCTCCAGCTGGTAGCCGGCGTCGCTGTCCCCGGTGAGGCTGGAGAGGTAGTGCATGATGCGCTTGAGCCGGTAGGGGTGCCGGAAGACCTCCAGGGCCGCGGCGGGCACGGCCAGGGCGCCGGCCGCCAGGAGGTGCGAGAGCTTCCCTCCGCCCAGCCAGAGCATGAGCGCCGTCACCAGGAAGACCAGGACGGGCGTCCCCAGGTCGGGTTCCGCCGCGATGAGCAGCAGCAGGACCGAGACCACCACTCCGGGCACGACGAGCCCGCGCAGGGGCGTGGCGGCCTGGGAGTGCCGGCGGTCCAGATAATAGGCCAGGAACAGGACGGCCGTGTACTTGGCGAACTCGGATGGCTGCAGGGTGAACGGGCCCAGGGGCAGCCAGCGGCGGACGTGCTCGCGGGCCGGGGCCGCCAGCACGACTCCGAGGGTGACGGCGGTCACGAAGAAGACGGGCCAGACCCATTCCTTGAGCCTGTTGTAGTTGAGCCGGCTGAAGAAGGCCATGGCGCCCAGCCCCAGCGCCGCCCAGAGCAGCTGGCGCTTGAAGAAGAACCAGGGTCCGCCGAAGCGCTTCTCCGCGACCATGGCGCTGGCCGAGAAGACCAGGACCAGTCCGCCCAGGACCAGGGCCAGGATGATGGCCAGCAGCGCATAGTCGGCCGGACTCTTGCGGCGCAAGGGGCTACCGGGAGGCCTTGACCAGGGCCTTGAACTGGTCGCCCCGGTCCTCGAAGTCCCGGAACTGGTCGAAGGAGGCGCAGGCCGGAGAGAGCAGGAGCACGTCTCCGGGGGCGCCGATGTGCAGGGCCGTCGTGAAGGCGGTCTTGAGGTCGCCGCAGGGGAAGATGGGGACCAGGCCGCCGAGGTCCTCCTCCACCTTGGCCGCCGCGCTGCCGATGGTCAGGATGCCCTTGACCACGGCTTCGACCAGGGGCTGCAGCGGCTTGTAGGGGCTGCCTTTGTGCAGGCCGCCGAGTATGAGCAGGACGTTCTTCTCCGTGAAGGTGCGCAGCGCCACCATCGTGGAATCCACGTTGGTGGCCTTGGAGTCGTTGACGCAGCGGATGCCCCGGACCGCGCCCGCCTCCTCGAGGCGGTGGGGCACGCCTGGGAAGGCCTTGAGCGCCTTCTGCACCGCCGCGGCCTTGAGGCCGGAGCCGAGGGCGAGGAGGATCGCGGCCATGGCGTTGGCGAGGTTGTGGGTCCCGGGCAGGTCTGGGGGGATGAAGGCGGTCTCTTTCCTGCCCGGGAGCTTGACTTTGATCTTCCCCCCCTCCACCCAGGCGTGCACGTGGGCGCCTTTCCTGCCGAAGAAGAGCCGGCGGCAGCGGCAGCGCCGCGAGAGCTTGCGGACCAGGGGGTCCTCGGCGTTGAAAACGCAGAGGTCTTCGCCGCGCTGCTCCCGGAAGACCTTGGCCTTGGCCTCGATGTAGGCGGCCATGCTCCCGTGGTGGTCCACGTGATCGGGCGTGATGTTGAGCAGGGCCGCGGCGCGCGGATGGAAGGAGCGGCTGTCCTCGAGCTGGTAGCTGGAGACTTCCAGGACCAGCGTATCCTTGGCCCTCGCCGCAGGCGCCACGTCGGAGACCGGCAGTCCGATGTTGCCGGCCAGCAGCGCCCGCCGCCCCCGCGGCAGGCCCTGCCGGAAGACCTCCGCGGCCAGCGCCGTGGTCGTGGTCTTGCCGTTGGTCCCGGTGATGGCGACGACGTCCTTGGGCGGGCTGAAGGCCAGCGCGACCTCGAGTTCGCTGAAGACCGGGACCGCCGACTCACGCAGCCGGGCCAGCACGGGAGCCCGGGAGGGCAGGCCCGGGCTCTTCACCGCGAAGCCGGCCTTGAGCACGCGCGGGCCGTGTCCGCCGCCCTCCCAGGAGACGGCGCGGGCCAGGCGGCCCAGCGCCGCCTTGACCTCGGCGCGCGGCCGGGTGTCGCTGACGAAGACCCGGAAGCCCTTGCGCTTGAGCAGGCGGACTGCGGCCAACCCGGACTTGCCCAGCCCCAGCACCGCCGCGGTCCTGCCGCGGTACGCCTTCGGGACGAAGCTCATCTGACCTTGAGCGCGGAGAGGGCGGTGAGCATGAGCACGATGCTGAGGATCCAGAAGCGCACCGTGACCTTGGGCTCCGCCACTCCGGAGAGCTCGAAATGGTGGTGCAGGGGGGCCATCTTGAAGATGCGCTTGCCGCGGCGCAGCTTGTAGGAGCCCATCTGGAGTATGACGGAGAGGGTCTCCAGTACGAAGACCCCGCCCACGATGGGCAGTAGCAGCTCCTGCTTGACGCACAGGGAGACCACGGCGATGATGCCGCCGAGGAACAGGGAGCCGGTGTCCCCCATGAACATCTGGGCCGGGTAGGCGTTGAACCACAAAAATCCCAGGCAGGCTCCGGCCAGGGCGGCCAGGAAGACGGAGATCTCGCCGGCGCCTTCGACGTGGATGATGCGCAGGTAGGCCGCGAACTTGACGTTGCCGGCCACGTAGGCGAAAGCCCCGTAGGTGATGGCGCAGAAGATGATGCTGCCCGCGGCCAGGCCGTCGAGCCCGTCGGTGAGGTTGACGGCGTTCGACGAGCCCACGATCATGAGGGCGGCCAGGACGAAGAAGAGCGGGCCCAGGTCCCAGAAGAGCTCCTTGGCGTAGGGCACGTTGAGCGCGGTGGCGAACTGGGGGTTGGGCGGCCAGGCCGCCAGGTAGAGCACGGAGCCCAGCGCGGCCGCGACCTGGGCCGCGAACTTGACCCGGGAGGGGATGCCGTTGGGGTCCTTGAGCACGAGCTTGGTGTAGTCGTCCCAGAAGCCGACCGCGGCCAGGACCACGGTGACCCCGAGCAGGAGCCAGGTGAAGCGGTTGTCCCAGCGCATCCAGAGCAAAGTGCTGCCGGCCAAAGTGAGGAAGATGAGCAGCCCCCCCATGGTCGGCGTGCCGTGCTTGCTCAGGTGGCTCTGCGGACCGTCGCTGCGCTGCACCTGGCCGATCTTGTGTCGGCGCAGGACAGCGATGAGGCCGGGGCCCAGGAGGAGCGAGACGGCCAAGGCCGTGAGCGCCGCGCCGCCGGAGCGGACGGTGATGTACTGGAAGACGTTGAGGCCTCCCCAGAGGCCCTTGAGGGACGCTAGGTGGTAGAGCATGGGATGGCCTGCATCTGCAGGGAAGCCGCCACGTCCTCGAAGCGCATGGCGCGGGATGCCTTGAACAGCACGGCCTTGTCCTTGGCGCAGTCCCGGCGCAGGTCCGCCAGCCAGTCCTTCGGGCTCTGGCCGTGGCGGACCGGGAAGGCGGGCTTGGCCGCCTGCAGGGACTGGAAGGCCGGCCGGATCTCGGGGCCGGCGAGGTAGACCGCGGCCAGGGGCAGGCCGGCGAGCCACTCCCCGAGCTCCGCGTGGAACTTCTCGGAGTCCGTCCCGAGCTCCTTCATGTCCCCCAGGACCAGGACCTTGCCCTGCGCCGCGAACTCCTCGCAGAAGGCCTCCACGGAGGCGCGCATGGAGGCGGGGTTGGCGTTGTACGCGTCGAAGATGACGGAGCCGCCGGCGGCGTGGCGCATGGGTTCCAGGCGCCATTGGCCGGGGCGGTAGTCCTCCAGGCCCGGCCGGAGGGCCTGGGCGGGGATGCCCAGGGCCCAGGCCGCGGCCGCGGCCGCGGCCGCGTTGTAGCGGGAGAGCTTGCCGAAGGAGCGCAGGGCCACCTTGACCCGGTGCCGGTCGATGATGAGCTCGTCGCGGCCGGCCAGGGACACCCGGGCCCGGGCGTCGCCCCCGAAGGTCACGGCCCGGCTGCCCAGGCGCGGCTCAAGTCCCGCCAGCCAGGGGTCGTCGATGTTGATGACCGCCTTGCCTTCCTCGCCCAGGGCTTCGATGAGCTCGGCCTTGGTCTGGAAGTTGCGCTCCATGGTGCCGTAGAACTCCAGGTGGTCCGGCCCCAGGTTCGTGATGACGGCCAGCGTGGGATGGGCGACGCGCGCGACCTCGGCGATGTCTCCGGGCTTGGAGTCGGCCAGCTCGAATATCCCGTAGCGGTGCTCTGGGACCAGCTCCAGGACGGAGAGGGGCACCCCGATGTGGTTGTTGCGGTTGCCCGGAGAGGCGCAGGTCGCTCCCACGCGCCGGCAGATGCAGAGGAGCATCTCCTTGGTCGTGGTCTTGCCGTTGGAGCCGGTGATGCCCACGACGGGGATGTCGAAGCGCCGGCGGTGGTGCGCGGCCAGGGCCTGCAGGGCCTTGAGGGTGTCGGGGACCACCACCACGTGCTCCGGGGCGGCGGTGGAGGGCGGCAGCCGTCCCAGGGCCATGACCCAGCCCGAGGCCTTGGCGGCCAGCTCGGGGCTGAGCAGGTCGTGGGCGTCGAAGCGCTGACCCTGGAGGGCCCAGAAGACCTCGCCGGACCTGAGCGTGCGGGTGTCGGTGGAGATGGGGGCGACCCCCATGGCGGGGTCGCCGCGCAGGAGCTTGCCTCCCGCGGCCCGGGCCAGTTCCGCCCATGTCATCTCCAGCCTCATATGTCAGCGGTCCGAACTGCGCAGAGCTTCCCGGGCGGCCTCCCTGTCGTCGAAGGCTTCCACCCGGTCCTTGTGGATCTGGACGGCTTCATGGCCTTTGCCCGCGATGAGGACGATGTCCCCGGCTCCGGCCATGCCCACGGCCAGGGCGATGGCCCGGCCGCGGTCGGGTTCAATCTTATAATTTTTGAGGCCCGCCGTCCTTATGCCGGCCTCGATGTCGGCGATGATCGCCAGAGGGTCCTCGGAGCGGGGGTTGTCGCTGGTCACCACCGCGAAGTCGCTGCCCCGGCAGGCTGCCGTCCCCATGGGGCCGCGCTTGGAGCGGTCGCGGTCCCCCCCGCAGCCGAAGACCGTTATGAGCCTGCGGTGCGGGACCGCGGCGAGGTGGCCCAGGACCGTCTCCAGGGCCATGGCCGTATGGGCGTAATCCACCAGCACCGAGAAGTCCTGGCCGGCCGTCACGGGCTCGAGCCGTCCCGGGACCCGCGCCAGGGCCGCCAGCCCCCGCAGGACCGCCGCCTCGGGGATGCCCAGGGCGAAGGCGGCGGCGGCGGCGGCCAGGGCGTTGGACACGTTGTGCTGGGCGGTCAGCTGGATGCGCGCCGGCAGGCTGCGGCCCCGCCAGAGGATGTCGAAGCGGGCGCCCTGCGGACTCAGCTCCTGGATCCGGCCCCGGCAATGGGCGTCCCCGCCCAGGCCGTAGAGGATGACTTCGGCCCCTGCCGCGGCCCGGCGCACGGCCCCGGCGGCGGGGTCGTCGGCGTTGATGACCGCGGAGTTCCTCGGCTTGGCCGCGGCCGGGTCGGTGAGCAGCTCGAAGAGGTGCAGCTTGGAGCGGAGGTAGTCCTCCCGCGTCTTGTGGAAGTCGAGGTGGTCGCTGGCGAGGTTCGTGAAGACCGCGGCGTCGAAGGAGACGTCCTCCACCCGCCGCAGGGCCAGGGCGTGGGACGACACCTCCAGGGCCGCCAGCGTGGCGCCCGCGTCGCGGAACCGCGCCAGGAGGCGCTGCAGCTCCAGGGACACCGGAGTGGTGTTGGGGGCGGCGGCCACGGCGCTGCCCCCCAGCCGGTAGTCCACGGTGCCGACCACTCCGGGCCGGCCGCCGGCCGCCTGGGCGATGGACTCCAGGAAATAGGTCGTGGTGGTCTTGCCGTTGGTCCCGGTCACCCCCACGACCGGGAGCGCTCCGGAGGGATGCCGGAAGAAGTCGTCGGCCATGCGGCTCATGGCCAGGGCCGCGTCAGCTACCTGGACCCAGGCCGCGGGCAGGCTCACCGGGGCGGGCGGCGCCGCCAGCTCGCTGACCACGGCCACGGCGCCCGCGGCCACGGCTTCGCGGGTGTGGCGGTTCCCGTCGGTCTTGGACCCGGGGAGGGCGAAGAAGAGGTCGCCGGGCCGCACCGCGCGGGAATCGTGGCGCAGGTCGAGCACCTCCGCGTCGTCAGGGCCCGCCACCGCCAGGGCGCCCGCGTGGCGCAGGAGTTCGGAGAGCTTCACGGGCGCGAGGCCGCGACGGCGGCCGGCTGGTCCGGAGGGACTCCCGCCATCGCGAGCAGCCGGCGTCCGAGGGCGGCGAAGACCGGGGCCGCGACCTGGGCCCCGTAATATTGCCCTTGGGGTTCGTCGATGACGACGAGGATCGTCCAGCGCGGCCGGCTCAAGGGGAGGAAGCCCACGAAGGACGCCAGGTAGGAGGTGGTGGAATACTTCCCGGTGCGCCGGTCGAGCTTCCGGGCCGTGCCGGTCTTGCCGGCGATCCGGTAGCCGGGGATGCGGGCGGTGAGGCCCGTGCCGCTCTCCACGACGCCTTCCAGCATCCGGGACAAGGTCCGGGCCGTGGCCTCGGAGACGACCCGGCGCACGGCGGTCGGCCGGCGGCAGGGAGCTTCCCCGGCGGCGTCTTCCGGGGCGTCGCAGGCTATGGCGGGCTCGTGGAGCACGCCGCCCCCGGCCAGCGCGTTGTAGGCGTTGGCCATCTGCAGGGCGCTGACCCCGATGCCGTAGCCGTAGGAGGACGCGGCCAGGACCACGCGGGTGAGCCCGGTCAGGGGCTTCATCTCCCCCGCCGTCTCCCCGGGCAGGGCCACCCCGGTCTTGATGTCGAAGCCGAAGGCCCGGCTGTACCGGTAGAAGCGCATGGCGCCCACGCGCTCGCCGACCTTGGCGGCGCCGATGTTCGAGGATTTCTCCAGGATGCCCTGGAGGGTGAGGGTCCCGGCCGGCTCATGGTCGCTGATGACCACGCCGGGGGCTATGGCGTAGGAGCCGTTCTCGCAGAAGAAGGTCTCGCTCTCCTTGACCAGGCCTTCGTTGAGCGCGGCGGCCGCGGTCACCGTCTTGAAGGTCGAGCCGGGCTCATAGGTGTCCTGGATCATGACGTTGCGCAGGGGGTCGGCGGGGTCCGCGGCCATGGCGAGAATCTCGGACGTCTCGGGGTCGAGCACGACGATCATCCCGCCCTGGGCGCGGAACTGCCGGTCGGTCTGGCGCAGGACCTCCTCGGCGTGGAACTGGATGTCGCGGTCGATGGTGATGCGCAGGGGCCGGGGGAGCTCCGCGGGGCTCTGGGCGTCGAGGTAGATGGAGCGGCCGGAGCCGTCCCGGACGTAGGCGAGCCGGCGCGGCTGGCCCTTGAGCCGGGAGGCGAAGGTGAGCTCCAGGCCGGCGAGCCCGTCCTGGTCCGTCCCCACCAGGCCCAGGACGCCGCGCGCCAGGTCGCCGTTGGGATAGAAGCGCCGGTAGCGCAGCTGGACGCCGACGCCGTATTCCATGAGCCTCTTGTCGTCCAGGCGGGCCGCGGAGAGGGCGCTGAGCTCCTCGGGTTTGAGGTCTTCCTTGACCACGGGGAACCTGGCGGGATCTTGCAGGCGGCGCAGGACCTCATCCTCCGGCATCCCGAGCGCGCGGCCGAGTTCCCTGGCCACGGCCGGCCGGTCGCGCAGGCGGGACCGCTCCGCGAAGCAGGACCAGAACGGGACGGATTGGGCCATGAGCCGCCCGCGGCGGTCCCGGATCTCGGCCCGGGGGAAGGACTCCGTCGTGGTCCGCAGGACCTCGCCGGCGACCCGGGAGCGGAGCTCGCTGCCCTGCAGGACCTGCAGGTGGGTCAGGCGGACGCCCAGCGGGAGGAGGGGCAGCAGGCAGAGGCCGGCGACCGCGGCGAGACGGGCATGCAGGTCCACGCGGCTGGCCTCAGGCGGGAGAAGTGCCGGAAAGCGCGCGGCGGGCCCTGGAGATCAGGCGCTGCAGCAGTCCCGTCCGCGCGGCGGAGGCCGGTCCATCGAGGCTGCGCAGGGACTCGGGGGAGGCCAGGGACATTCCCAGATGGGTCCGCGCTTGGAGGGAGAGGTTCGCGGGGGAGAGCTGGCTTTCCAGCTGCATGCGCAGCGCTCCGTTGGCGCAGCGCATGGCGAGTATCTGCTGGCGGACCTTCTCCACCCGGTAGCCCAGGCGCGTGGCCTGCACATGCTGCCAGACCATGGCCATCAGGAAGAACGCTCCGGCGGCGAGCAGGAGGACGCGGCGGCGCTGGGAGGCGTCGGCCGGCTGGGGCCTCACGGGGATCTCCGCCGGCCGGGCTCCTGCGCGCACGTCTGCGATTCTACCATTTTGACCGGAAAACCTGGGCGGGGACCCCGCCGAGTGAGTCCCCGCCATACTTTAGGTGGGAGCCCCGCCGAGTGGGCTCCCACCAGATTTGGGCGGGGACCCCGCCGAGTGAGTCCCCGCCATACTTTCGGCGAGGGCCCCGCCGAGTGAGCCCTCGCCAGATTCCGGTGGGGACCCCGCCGAGTGGGTCCCCACCCTTATTTGTGGCGGGGCCCCGCCGAGTGGGCCCCGCCAGATCATTGGCTGGAATCCCCGAAGCCGTATGGGAACGGTCAGGGACGCCAGCCAAATCGGTTGTTAGGCGCACCTCCGATGAAAGATCGTCCGCCAGACATAGGCGGAACTCCCGACGGGGACGATGGGCGCCACGTCGATCGTCTCCTCCCGGTCCTGCAGGAAACCCACGGTGGTGTCGAGCCGCATGACCGCGGCCAGACCGGCAGACGAACCGCTCAACGCCACTTGGCTTTTCATATGAGTTTCTCCACGATCCTGAGTTTCGCGCTGCGCGCCCGAGGATTGCGGGCGGTTTCCTCCGCGGAGGGCGTGAGGGCGGATTTCCCCCCCGCGCTCTCCAGGTAACGGCAGACGCCCTGCTCCACGAACGAGGAGAAGATGTTCTTGACGATGCGGTCCTCCAGCGAATGGAAGCTGATGACCGCGAGGCGGCCGCCCTGCCGCAGGTAGGGCAGGACCCCTTCCAGGCCGCGGGTGAGGTTCTCCAGCTCCGCGTTGACCGCGATGCGCAGGGCCATGAAGGTGCGCGTCGCGGCGTGGGTGCGGCCGCGCGGCAGCAGGCCCGCGATGAAATCAGCCAGGTCGGTGGTGCTTGAGAACGGCCGCTCCTGGCGGCGTCCGGCGATGGCGCGCGCGATGCGGTTGGCGGCGGGCTCCTCCCCGAACTCCTTGAGCAGCAGGGCCAGCTGCTCCGCCGGCCAGTTGTTGACGATCATGCCCGCGGTCAGGGGGTTGTCGGGCGAGAGGCGCATGTCCAGCGGACCCTCGAGCGAGAAGCTGAAGCCGCGCTCGGGCTTGTCGAAGTGCATGGAGCTGACGCCCAGGTCGAAGAGGGCGCCGCTGAGCGGGAAGAACTTCTCCGCTTCCAGAACCTGGCCCAAGGTGCGGAAGTTGGCGCGGACCGCCCGGAATTGTCCGGGGTGGGCCTTCAACCGCTCTCCAGCGGCATGTAAGGCCTCAGGATCCATGTCCAATCCCAGGAGCCTGCCTTGGGCCGAACTCTTGTTCAGGATGGCCTCGGAATGTCCGCCGAGGCCGAGGGTCGCGTCCAGGTAGAAGCCCGCCGGCTCCACGACCAGATGGCGCAGCACCTCATCGAGGAGGACGGGCTCGTGCTCGTATTCCATGGGTTCCTTAACCAGGAAGACCGGCCGCTCCAGGGTGACGGTGCTCATAGCTCGACGCTCTTGCTCACCGCCTGGTAAGCGGGGGCGACCTTGGATTTCTCGTACGCTTGCCAGCGCCGGGTGTCCCAGATCTCCGCCCGGTTGCCGGCGCCCTGCACCAGCACCTGGCCCTTCAAACCCGCGTGGGCCTTGAGGTATTGGGGAAGGAGGACGCGTCCCGCGCTGTCGAGCTCCACCTCGGCGGCTTCGGAGAAGAACTTGCGCTTGAAGGCCCGCTCCTTCTCCTTGTCCGGCAGGGAGAAGGCCTGCAGGCCGTTCTGCACGAGGCTGTTCCACTGCGAGGGCAGATAGAGGTAGAGGCAGCCTTCCATCCCGCTGGTGACGAACACGCTCTTGGCCTTCTCCTGCGTCAGCATCTCCCGGTACTTGGGCGGGATGCCCAGGCGGTTCTTGTCGTCGAGCGCGTACTCGTAGCGGCCGATGAGCAAAGTCACTGGGGTTCTCCCACTTTTATACATCTCTTTACACTCATCGCCACTTTTCCCCACCGGGACTAGATTGTAGGTCAATAGTCCGATTCTGTCAAGACCCAATCGGGTCCTAGGATGGATTATTTTCAGGGGGTGCCGCGGACCCGTTCCTCCGGCGAGGAATGGGTCAGGGCTGCGGCGAGGACGCCATCAGGTGGGAGAGGCGGTTGGTGGTGAGCTCGTAGCGCCAGGCGTACTCGAGCGCCTTGACGCGGTTGTAGGGCATGCCGTAGGCGCGGTAGAGCGACTCGGCCATGGGGCGTCCCTCGCGCAGGTAGCGCGAGAACTTGAAGAACGAGGACTTGTACTGGGTCCGGATGAGGAAACGCACCAGGCTGTAGGACTGCGCGTACCACAGCCGCACGCGGGCGTCGCCCATGCCCTTGGTGGTGGAGACGTCCATCAAGGCCTCCAGGGAGAATCCCCCTCCGCGCTCGAGGATCTCCAGGTTCTCGCGCAGCCAGACGGGCCGGGCCTGGCCGCGCTCGATCTGGATGAGGGTGGCCATCCCTTCGCTGAGCCAGAGCGGGTCGGTGGCCCCTTCGGAGAAGAAGCTGTCGTAGTAGATGTGGCAGAGCTCATGGGCGAGGATGCCGGGCAGCTCCGAGCTCTCGTAGAGGTAGACCTTGCGCTTGGGCACGGAGCTGGCCCCGCCTGACCAAGCGGGGCGGCCGGTCATGTCCCGGTAGGTGTCCTGGTTCTTGAAGAGGAACACCATGACCCGGTCGTCCTTGGCCCAGGGCGAGAAGGGCGAGAGGTCCAGCATGAGGTTGCCGTGCAGGTCCTCCAGGAGCTGCAGGAACGCCGTGGAGGGCGGGTCTCCCTCGGAGTATATGGTGAAGTGGCGCGTGAAGCGCTTGACGAAGCCGGGCGGCACGGGGACCTCGCGCTCCGCGCCTTTCGGGGGCGGAGCGCGCCTGCCCTCCTGGGCCGGCGGGCTCTCGCCCGCCGGCCCCGTGTGGGCGGGACCGCGCACGAAATCCGGGGCGCGGACTCCCGGCAGCGGATAGGCCTCCGTCCCCGGCGGCTGCACCATGGCCAGGGAGGAATCCTCCGCGGCGGGGGCCGGCGCGGGCGGCTGCGTCTGGTCCCAGGCGGGCTCCTGGCGGGCGTCGGGAGGCAGCTGCTCCGGGGCGGCGGCCCCCGCGAACTCCGGGGAGCCGGGCTGCGGCCGGCTGGGCAGAGGGGTGGTGTAGGGGCTGACCACCTTGCGCATCCGCTCCTCCTCCTCCTCTCCCAGATACTGGTAGACCATCACGCCCCAGAGGCTCAGGAGCACGACCCAGATGAGGACCCGGAGTCGGAGTAGGACGTCCACGCTAGTTAGTTTAGCCGGATTGCCCGCTTTTTCAAGCGGGAGTCAGCTCAGTCGCGCGTCGCGCAGGCGCAGGGCGGTCTGCTCGAGCCCGTAGACGAAGAGCGCGATGATGACGATGAAGGCCGCGTGGACGTAGGTCATGCCGGCCATGCCCTCGGTCCAGCCGGCCTCGAAGGCGCCCTGCTTGTGGTAGATGCCGAGCATGGTGGCGGCGCTGACCAGGGCCATGCCGAGCGTGTGCCGGCGGTTGGTGAAGAGGGCCGCGGTGATGGGGGCCATGACGAAGAGCAGCCACATGGGGCCCCAGAAGGGCAGCAGCAGATAGACCAGGGGCACGGCCCAGACGTAGTTGAGCCAGACCTGCAGGATCTTCATCTGCTTGGCCAGGTGGATGTAGCGGTAGGTGTTCTTGGAGAACCACCAGTTGACCACCATGGCCAGCGCGAGTATGGCGAAGGCGGTCTGGACGACGTTCCGGTCCGGGGAGCTGAAGTGGATCGCGGAGAGGATCAGGATCAGCGCGAAGGGGACGAAATAGCGGTTGAGCATCTGCATGGGATAAGCTCCTTACCTGCCGAACAGCGCGAGGTGCCGCTCCCGGTCCTCCCGGGGCAGGCGGTACGGGATAGACTTTACCAATCTCGCGGCGCGGCGCGCCAGTACGCGGGCCAGGGCCGGCTCCGCGGGGTCCGGGGGCGCGCTCTGGAATATGAGGACGATCCCGTCCGGGGCGGCCAGGGGCAGGGCCAGTTCCACGGCTTCGGGAAGAGGCGCCAGGGCCCTGGCGACGACCGCGTCGAAGTCCCTTTCCGGACCGCTGGCCGCCCCCTTGCCGGCGCGGCGCAGGGCCACGCTCAGGCCGGGCAGTCCTGAACGCACGGCCATGGCGTTGAGGAAGCGGAATTTGCGCTCCAGGGACTCCATGAGCGTGACCCTGGCTTGGGGCCAGGCGATCTTGATGGCCATGCCGATAGGGCCCCCCCCGGAGCCGAGATCGAGGATCCTGGGGGAGGGCTTCCTGGCTTCCTTTATAAGGACCCCGGCTGCGGCCAAGCCGTCAGCCACGTGCCGCAGGAGGATGGTCTCCGGGTCGGTATCCGCGGTCAGGTTCGTCTTCTGGTTGGCGGCCAGGAGCTCCTGGATGTAACGATCTATTTGGTCCAGCTGCCTCGGGTCGAGGGCTAACTCCCAATGCGCGGCGACTTCTTTCAATAGAGAATACGCTTGGGAAGATATCGGGCTCATGGCGCGAAGCTGTGGGTAGAACCGTGCTCCTGCCGACCGGTGACTGCAGGGCGACGACCTCGCGAGGAGGAAGTGGTGCCGTATATTTTTGGAATGTTACCGCCAGCGCTGGAGGTGGGCTCAACAAAAAGGCAGTCAGGTGCAGGACTTTTTTGTTCGTAAGTCGTCGTCTTCGTACTCACGCTTCTACGCCAGGAGCCGGATATTGTCATCCCATTCCCATGTGGTTGTTCTCTTCACAGGAGAGCTCCCACTCCCGCAAAGCATACGTCTCGAGCCCTTCCTTGATGAAGGGATCGGATTCAGCGATGGCCTTGGCTTCTTCCAGCGAGCCTGCCCGGATAATCGCCATCCCGCCTTTGCCGTCTTTGAACGGCCCGCACAATTCGAGTCGGCCTTGCCTGTCCAGCTTCTTAAGGTGTGCGACGTGCCTGCGTACAGCTGCTCCGGTCATGGGCTTATCCGTGCGCGTAAGGGAGATGACATAGCGAGTCCACTTGCGGGAGGCTGGGCCTTCGGCTGAGCGCCTCGCCGGATAGGGGTCGCGTACGCGCGCGCAAAGGTCGTCCTCCAAGAAGACGATTTGGTCCAGCAGCCGATACCGGTCAGCGGGCGCCGCGCCCAGGATGTCTTCTCGAATTGAAGCCGCGACGATTTCGCCGTAAACGATGAAGCCGCCGCCGACTTCATGCGTTTCTCGAATAGCGCACTCCAAATGCGCGGGACATTGGTCTATCAGGGGCGCGCTGATCTTGCGCGCCTGCGAGAGGGTGATGCCCATTTTTTCGATGCGCTCCAGACCGAACCATTCGATGCAGCTGAAAGCCTTGGCGGCCATCGTGGAGTCCACGAGGTTGACGGCGAAACACCCGGTAGCCAGGAGGTTCTTCTCCGTCGTATTCCCTTTGCTGCCGGAGAACATCAGTATTGGGGGTTCGAAGGACGCCATCTGGAGCCAGCTCTTGGGCGCCACATTGGGTTCTTTTGCTCGGTTGATGGTGGAGATGAGCGCGAGTGGCCCCGGGATCAGGCTCGGAGCCCACTTCTTCTTGTCCGTGGCGTATTCGATCTTCCTCATGGCGTTCTCTCGCGCCGGCGCTCTCTTTCGGACCAGACCCAGAGGAGCTGGACGTCCGACGGCGTCACCCCGGGGATGCGGCCCGCCTGGCCCAGGGTCAGCGGCCCGACCTTGGCCAGCTTCTGCCGGGACTCCGGGGGCAGGGTGGGGATGGCGGCGTAGTCGATGCCCTTGGGGATGGGGACGTGCTCCAGCTTGCGCATCTTCTCCGCGGTCTGCCGCTCGCGTCGGATGTAGCCGGCGTAGGCGAGCTCGGTC
>JACRDS010000025.1 GCA_016212825.1 Elusimicrobiota bacterium
GCGGCCAGTCCCGCCCCGCCCGCCGCGCCGTAGACCAGAGAGCTCACGACCTGGAAGAGCCAGGCGAACGGCATCCAGGGCCGGCCCGCCAGGACATAGGAGAAAGGCTCGCTGCGCGGGATGGACCAGGTCTGGAGGATGAGCTCCCCGGTCTTGAGGTCCCGCCAGGGCTCGGGGGCCCCGGAGCCCGCGGCCCCGAGCCAGAGGACCTGCGCCAAGAGGGCCGCGGGGACCAGCGCCGCCCAAGGCCGGGTCTCGCCGTCTTCCATCAGCCGCATGATATCAAAACTGCTCTTAACAATTCCGACACCATTTCCCCCGGGGTGGTCTGCTAAACTCATCGAGCTGTGGAAAACGTCTCTCCGGACGACCTGCAGAAGGAGATCAGCCGGCTTTGGGAGAAGGTCGGCTCCGTCTCCTCTTCCCCCGCGGCCCCTCCGCCCTCCGCCGTCTCCATGGCCTCCTCCAGCGAGGTCGCCTGGGAGACCGTGGCCATGCTCAAGAGCCAGGGGCGCCGCCAGGAGGCCCGCTGGCAGGAGCTCCTGGAGGCCCGCGAGGCGGCCCTGAGCGCCCTCAAGGAGAGGGGGGCGCTGATGGAAGCGGAGCTCGCCTCCCTGCGCCTGAAGGTGCGCGCCGACGACGAGCTCGTGGTCGCCCAGGTCATGGACGTCGGCGCCCGCCTGGAGGCGGCCCAGAAAGCCCTGGAGGACGAGCGTTCGGCCCACGACGCCGAGCGCCGCGACCTCAAGACCCTGGTCGACGCGGCCCGTCAGTCCGCGGCGGCGGAAGGCGCCCGCTGGCGCGAGGACGAGCGCCGCTGGGAGAAGCGCGAGCAGCAGTACCTGCTCGACCTGCAGGAGCTCCAGGCCCTCTCCGCCCGCCGGCAGGAGGAGGCCAAGCGCGCCGACGACGCCGTCCGGCGCCACGTCGAGGGCCTGGCGGAGGCCAAGAACGCCTTGGAGAAGACCCTGGCCGAGCTCCTGCGCGAGCGGCGCGTGCGCCAGGAGTCCGAGTCCGAGCGCGCCAAGGCCGTGGCGAAGATCGCGGAGGTCGAGAAGCACTTCGAGGAGCTCTCCCGCATCTGGGAGGAGGAGCGGGCCCAGTGGCGCGAGCTCTGGGACCGGGAGCGCTCCGCCTGGGAGACCCAACGCCTGGAGTTCTCGGCCTGGGAGGAGAACCTGCGCAAGGAGCGCGAGGCCTGGCACGCGGACATCACGTCCAAGGACCAGGCCCAGGTCAAGTTCGCCGAGCAGCTCACCAAGAACCTTCGCGACAGCTCCGCCACATCGGAGAAGCTGGCCGCGGTCATGGGCCGCATGGCTCAGCTCGAGACCCGCCCCGCCCCGGCCGCCCCCCGCGACGCCTGGCAGCCGCGCCGGCCCTCCTGGGCGCGCCGGCACGCCGGGGCCCTGGTCGCGGCCGCTCTGCTGGCCGCCGCCGCCTGGCCGCTGGGCCGCTGGTCCACGGGCTGGAGCCTCAAGACGCTGGGCGCCAGCGCTCTGGCCCTGGACAACCCCACCGCCCTGGCCTCGGACGGAGACTTGCTCTGGATCTCGGACTGGAAGGGGACCCTGGAGGCCGTCGACCCGCGGGACCCCCGCGCCCCCGCGCGCAGCCTCAAGGTGTCCGGCCTCGGCGTCTACCGGCCCGTGGCCCTGGCCCTGGGGCGGGAGCGCTTCTACAGCCTCGACGCGGCCCAGGCGCGCATCGTGCGCCACCAGCCCGCGGACCCCGCCTCCGTGCTCTACTCCAAGCCCACGCCCGGCCCGGCGCCCACGGCCCTGGCCTGGGACGGCGCGGCCCTCTGGTCCTACGACGCGGTCAACAAGTCGCTCTACCGGCACGGCGCGGACGAATCGGACGCCAAGGCCTACGCCCTGCCCTCCGACCTGGTGCCCACCGCCATGGGCTGGCTGGGCCGCCGACTCTGGCTCTTCGACTCGCGCGGCCGCCGGCTCATGGCTTTCGAGATGCGCGGCGAGACCTTCGCGCCGGTCTGTTCCGCCGCGGTGGACGAGAGCGTTTTGGGCATCGCCTCCGCCGGGGCCGCGGCCGGGCCGCGCCGCGAGGAGATCTTCGCCCTGGCCGGGCCGTCGGCCCGCAGGACCGGATTCGCTCTGGTGCGCTACCTCGCGGGGTGGCGGCTGTTTACGATCTTTTAATATTCTGGAAATACGACGGCAACCGATTTAAGCTATCCTTAAGCATAAGCCAAAGGTGATGCGTTCCATGAACCGACATCGGCTCAGGAGGGGGGCGGCGCGGGCGTTCTTCGGCGCCGCTTTGGCGTTCCTCCTCCTGCCCTCCCGACTCTGCGCCCAGGCGCAGGTCCAGCTCTTCATCGACCAGTCCTTCGTGGTCAAGGACAGCGGCCGATACTGCTACTACAACGCGGTGCAGAAGCACTTCTTCTGCATGAACAACACGAACAACTGCAGCGATGGGACCGGCGTGGGGTGCGACAGCACCAACCCGCCGACCTGCTACTGCAATGACATCAACGAGGCCACGGGCACGGGCCTCATGCCGCAGTACGGCAACATCTCCAACGACCCCCGCATCGAGTTCGACCAGAGGAGCGTCGCGGAGAACAGCGCCCTGTGCCGGAGCAACGTGCCGCCGGGCGACGACGACACGGCGGTCGGCACCGGACTGGGCAACAACACCTGCAACGCCGACGTGTTCGTCTGCGCGGGCATCGGCTACAACAACCCGGGCTCCGACGAGGTGGCCCTGGACATGGTCGAGTTCGAGATCATCAAGTACCAGGACGGGGCCAACCCCCTCGACGCCGGCTCCACCCCGCCCCTGCGCACCTTCTTCGTGGACGCCCCGGGCGTGCTGCCGGCCGGAACGAACTCCAACAGCGACCCCATCAACCCTTACTGCGTGCTCTGGGACGGCGCCTACTACATCCAGGGAGAGCTGGGCAAGACCAACGGGCAGTACGGCTTCCGCGTCACGGCCCAGACCAACCAGACCGGCTCCAGCGGCAACATCACCATCACGGCCCAGCGCGCCTATCCCTCGGGGGCGACCCGGGACGTCAACGGCGGGTTCGTCCTGCAGAAGCCCATCCTGGTGGATGTCTCGAACGTGCATGTGGTGCGCTCCTCCCCCACCATCGTGGGGTCCGCCGGCGTCTACGCCCAGCCCTACAACCTGACCTACCGGCTCTCCAAGGACGCCTCGATGTACATCACCATCAACGACCCTTCGACCCAGGGCATCGTGCGCAGCGTCCTGCCGGGCGTGGCCCGGGTCGGGGAAGGGACGCCCAACGGGACATTGCTCAACGGAGACGCCTGGAACGGCCGGGCGGACAACGGGGACCTCGTGCCTCCCGGGGTGTTCCTGGCCACGCTGCAGGCCTACGCCGCGGACCAGTTCGGGGGGGACCTCTCCTATCCGACCACGCGGCAGATCAGCCTCGACCCGCTCCAGATCACGGACATCCGCGTCCAGCCCCTGCTGGGCGGCGCGACCTCCCTGGCCACCCTCAGCTACGTGCTCACCGAGCCGGCCACGGCCTACATCGACATCTATCCGCCCAACACCCAGTTCTGCGGCAACCTTAACAGCGTCACCGATTTTGTCAATGACCATATCCCGGCCGTCGCGCCTCCCCCGGGCCAGCCCGCCCGGGATTTCCATGCTTTTATCGGAGGGGCCTGCCAACCTAACGGCACCAACCCTACCGGCACCCCGGCGACGCTGGTGCGTCATATTGAGGAAGTCAAGATCGGCCGCAGCTCGGTGCTGAACTTCTGGGACGGGCGGGACATGAACGGCAACGCCCTCTGCCAGGACGGCGACTATGTCTTCGTCATATATGCTTCCTTGCCGTCGCAGAACGGTTCCGTGTACTACGATAACGGCCAGGACCGGCGCATCTGGACCACCAGGGCCCAGACCGGCTTCCTCCCGGTCATCCGGGGGTTCGTGGGCCTCAGCCAGGTGGCGCCCAGCCCCACGGTGATCGGCTCCAGCCCGGCCATCTCGGGCTTGAACCCCTTCATCTTCCGCTATTCCCTGGGCCGCGACGCCATCGCAAGCATGAAGATCTTCGACTACACCGGCACGCGGCTGGTCAAGACCCTGGCCGAGAACGTGGTCCGGCCGGGCCTCTTCGCCAACCAGGAGATCTGGGGCGACCCGGTGGACAACACCGGCCGCTGGGTCACCACGGGCACCTACATCGCCCAGCTCACCGCGGCCGACCCCCTCTGCCCCATGAAGGTCTCCACCGTCTCGGCCTCGTTCCCGGTCGACCTGTTCCGCATCACGGACGTGCAGACCACTCCGCTGATGGCCGGGACCTCGGACACGGTCACGCTCAACTACCAGCTCTCCCAGTCCATGAACGTGGTCTGGAACATCTATCCGCCGGGCACGGTGATCCTCAACAGCACCTCCACCTGGCCGCCCTGCGGCATGTCCATGACCTCCTGCGCCAACACGACCAACTCCCAGGGCACCGCGGTGGGCCCGCTCATCAGCTTCCACGGGACCCGCCCCGGCCGCATGCGCATCACCGAGTACTGGGACGGGCGGGACTCCAACGGGCTCATGGTCGCGGACGGCAGCTACGTCTTCACCCTGGTGGCGCAGTCCAGCACCACCCCCCAGTACTACGCCACGGACCGCGTCTTCGGGACCCTCACCGTCAGCCGCGGCGCCATCATCTTCACCACCTTCAGCGTCCAGCCGACCGTCCCGGACCTGTACAACTCCAGCGCCACCATCACCCTGCATCCTTATACCATCAACTACGCGCTCACGCGACAGTCCTCGGTCACCATCCAGGTCCTCAACAACAACCTCCCGAACCAGGTGATCCGCACCATATTCGCCGGGGCGGTGCGCGACGGCGGCCTGCTCCTGGAGGACGTCTGGGACGGGCGCGACGACCGGGGCAACTTCCCGCCCTCGGGCTTCTACCTCGTGCGCGCCGTGGCCCAGGACGTGGCCTCGCAGCTCTCCTCGCCGTCGACCGCGCAGATGACCATCTCCTACGACCCGCTGCGCATCTACGACGTGGCCATCGCGCCCATGGTCTCCCTGTCGGAGGGGGGGCGCATCCTCTACCAGGTCTCCGAGACCATGAAGGTGTCGGTCAAGATCTACCGGCCGGGCACCGTCTTCGACGGCAACGGCAACCCCTCGCCGCCGGAGTCCGTGTCCCTGGTCAAGCGCATCGTGGGGGTGCGCCCGGCCCGCACGCAGATCACCGAGGTCTGGGACGGGTTGGACCTGCGCCTGGCCGGCGCGCCGGACGGGAACTACAAGTTCACCATCGTGGCCTCCACGGACATGAACGCCATCGAGACCAGGACCGGCAACGTGATCAACTCCCTGGCCCTGGCCGAGGACCGGCCGCTCGACGACATCGCCGTGGTGCGAAACCTCTCGGAGGACCCCCTGGGCGAGTTCGAGAAGTACAGCTACGTCTACCCCAACCCGGTGGACGGCGACACCGCCAACATCGTCATCTTCTCCCCCTTCCAGGCCCGGGCCAGGATGAAGATCTACACCCTGAGCGGGGACCTCGTCCTGGACAAGGATTTCGGCGAGCAGACCGCCAATGAATACGTCGACGGCGGCTCCGCGGCCGGAGGCGTCAAGTGCTTCGCCTGGAACCGCACGAACTCCGCCGGGCGGCGCGTGGCGCGCGGCATCTATTACGCCCTCATCCGGCTGGAGTCCACCGACGGCAGCCGCAACGTCCTGCAGAGCGTCAAGAAGTTCCTGATCCGATGAAGAGAACACTCTCCGTCCTGCTCGCGTGCCTCGGGCTGCTCTGCGGCCGGGGCGCGGCCTGGGCGGTCTCCGACCTGGCCGGCACGGGGGGCGCCCAGTTCCTCAAGCTGGGGCAGGGGTCGGCCCGCGCCATGGCGCTGGGGCAGGCCTATGTCGCCCTGGCCGAGGGCGCCGACGCCCTGACCTGGAACCCGGCCGGCCTGGCCCTCGCCCAGCAGAAGGAGTGGGCCTACTCCTATCTGCGCTATATCCAGGATGTGGACTCTCCTCTTTACATGGGCTACGCGCACCCCATGGGGCGCACCGTCTGGGGCGCGAACATCGCCTACCTCAGCGTCGACAACTTCGACGCGCGCGACGCTTCGGGCGTCCCCCAGACCGGGGAGAACGTCACGGTGCGCGACGGCTTCGGCTCCATCGGCGTGTCCCGCTCGTTCTGGTACGAGAAGCTGTTCCTGGGCGGGGCCATGCGCCTGGTCCACGAGGACCTGGCCAACTCGGTGCACGACACGGTGGTGGGCGACGTCGGCCTGCTGCTCAAGCCCAACAGCACCCTGACCCTCGGCTTCGCGGTGCAGAACTTCGGGAGCAACAAGGAGAACGTCTCGGCCACCACGCGCGGCGGGGCCGCGTTGCGGCTGGGGGACTTCTTCAACCTGGGGCTCGAGCTCAACCAGGCCGCCGATTACGGGGCCCGCTTCGGGATGGGCGGGGAGTTCCTGCTCCCCGAGCAGTACCTCGACGTGGGGCAGATCACCTTCCGGATGGGCTATCACGCCGCGGACAGCCTGGGGCAGAGCTTCGACGGGACCCTCAAGAGCCTGCGCATGGACCGCAGCTCGGGCCTCTCCTTCGGCTTCGGTCTCTTCACCTCGCGGGCCTTCGGCTATGGGATCTCCCTGGACTATGCGTACGTCCCCTTCGGGGCTTTCGGCACGGTGGATCAGTTCTCCTTCAAGGTCAAGTTTTAATTGATAATTTATGAACAGGTCATTGACAAGGAAAAACGCGGCTGATACACTCAATGACGAACATGGGTCTGCGAGGACTGCTCCGTTTGCCGCGTCGGCGGTCCGGCCAGGCGGCGGTCGAGTACATCCTGACCACGCTGGTCCTGGTGACCTGTTTCGCGGCGATGTACGGCTTCATCCAGGGGCAGCTGAAGATTCTGTTCGTGCTGGCCGGAAAGAAGATACTGACGACCTACTACTGATCGTGCAAGGAGAGCGGAACATATGATGACATTGGAAGCGATGCGCGCGTGGCTGCGGAGCCGGAACTTCAGGCTGTCCCGCAAGGGCCAGAACACGGTGGAGTACCTGCTCATGCTCACCGTCGTCGTCGGCGTGGTCCTCGTGGCGGGCGTGGCCCTGAAGCGCTTCATGCCGGGGCTGTTCAGCCAGATCCAGACCATGATCTCGGGCGCGGCCGGTTCTCTGGGACAGGGCAACTAGCCCTCGGCCGCAGCCGTCGCCGTATGACGCAGGACAGAAGGGCCCAGCGGGGCCCTGAGGGGGGGTCGTGTCGATGAACGGTCGGAGACAAGGCCGGTCAGGGCAGGTCCTGGTGGAGATGCTCCTGGTCCTGCCCGTGTTCCTGACCATCGTCTTCACGATCATGGAGATGGGATATATGTCGTTCCAGATGATCCTGCTCAACCACGCGACTTACGAGGTGGCGCGCATCGGGGCCATGACCCAGTGCCTTTCCAGCGGCACGGTCCTCCCCGATTGCGCCCGCCTGGTGCCGCTGATGCAGCGGATCATCCAGTCCGCGACCGTGGCCTGCACCGTCGAGAACCATCCCTTCCAGGATACTCAGGCGCAGATCACCAACGCGGACCTGGTGGTCACGGGCCGCAACCCCATCAAGTTCGTCTTCCCTCTGAGCAGCATCCTGATGTCCTCGAAGGCCCTCTGCCCGCAGGGGCCGGGCGGAGGCTGGTGCACCATCGAGGCGGTGGTGCGCATGCCCATCGAGAAGCCGCTGAGCTACTGACTATGGAAAAGAAAGGGATATTGGTTCCGATGGTCCTGGCCATGGGCGCGGCCATCTTCTACCTCATGGTGCTGACCAGCAAAGAGCGGGCGCTCTCGTCCTCCTACGAGACCGGCCAGGTCCTCATCGCCCGGGTCGATATCCCGGAGCGGACCGTGCTCAAGGAGGAGATGGTCGAGCCGATGCAGATCCCGCGCAAGTTCATGGAGCAGGACGCCTTCGAGGTCAAGACCCCGGCCGACATCAAGCTCATCGCCAACCTGGTCACCCGCGTGCGCGTGCCCAAGGGCAACCAGGTGGTGCAGTCGGCCCTGATCTCCCTGTCCCCGGAGGCCGGACTGAGCGTGAAGATCCCGCCGGGCTACCGCGGCGCCATCCTGGGCATCGAGAACGAGCTCAAGGCCCTCATCAAGCCGGGCGACCGCGTCGACGTCCTGGTGACTTTCGAGGCCGTGATGGCGGACGGCCGCAAGGAGCGGGTGACCGCGACCATCCTGCAGAACGTGCTGGTCATCGCGGTGGGCACGAACCTCGGCCAGGGCATGAACGCCAAGCAGGCCAAGGCCGCCACGGACAAGGAGGACAAGACCGCGGCCTTCTCGGAGAAGGCCATGATCGCCCTGGCGCTCAACCCCAACGAGGCGCAGTACCTGTCTTTGGCCATGAAGCAGGGCGACACGAGCGTGGTCCTGCGCGGGCTGGGCGACGTCGAGATGCATCCGATGGAGATGGCGAGTTTCCGCAAGCTGTTCAAGTAGCCGGACCCGACGTAGAGGCGTTTCGAGCTGCAACAGTACGACATCATGCTGAGACAACTGGGAGTGCGGTTCCTGCTGGCGTTGGCGCTGCTGCTCGGCGCCGGACGCCTCTGGGCTCAGCCCGAGGATTCCCTCGTGGCCGTCTCGGCGGACATCGTGGAGCTCGCCGGCTCCAAGGACCTTGCGACAGGATTCTCATGGGGACCTTTCCAGAGCGGCATCAACTTCGTGGAGAAGGAGATCCCGGGCATCTACCGGATCGGGGACTTCGCCCGGCAGACGGCCCTGCAGACCTCGCTCAAGCTGCTGGAGACCGAGGGCAAGGCCCAACTCCTCTCCAACCCCAAGGTCATCGTGCAGGCCCAGTCCCAGGCCAACTTCGTGGTGGGCGGCGAGCAACCCTACCCGGTCACCGGCGCCACGGGCAGCGTGGGGGTCGAGCTCAAGAAGTACGGCGTCATCCTCAACATCATGCCGGTCATCAACCCGAACAAGAAGGACACCATCCGCGCGGAGCTGCAGCTGGAGGTCTCCAACCCCGACTATTCCAAGCCGGTGCAGGTGGGCAACACCTCCGTGCCCTCCTTCGTCACCCGGCAGATCCAGACCTCGGTCGAGATCAAGAGCGGCGAGACCTTGGTCCTGGGCGGCCTCAAGTCCAGCACCAAGAACGTCACCAAGACCCGGGTCCCCTTCCTCGGCCGGATCCCGCTGCTGGGCCTGCTCTTCACCACTTCGAGCGTCGTGGAGACGCAGTCCTCGCTCTTCCTCTTCATCACCATGGAGATCGTGAAATAGAGGGACCCTCCTATGGCTGAAGTCACGACCGGCACGGAGACCGGGCGGCTCGCCAAAGAGCCGAGCCGGGTGCTCGTGTTCACCGGCCCCAAGGAGGGGGTCGGCAAGAGCACTCTGTGCCTCAACCTGGCCCTGGCCTGGGCCGGGAGCCAGAACCGGAAAGTCGTCATCGTCCACATGGACCCCCTCTGCCGCAACGACCTCTCCTACCTGCTCGGGGTCAACCCTCCGACCTTGGCCAGCATGGCCCAGCTCGTGGGCGACAACCCGACCGGGCTGGGCAAGCTGCTCAAGGGCCGCATCCCCATGACCCAGTGGGGCGTGGGGCTGCTGCCCCTGGCTTCCAAACGCTCGGAGATCCTGGGCCTCTCCCCGCAGCTCGTGGTGCAGATCCTGGGCTCGCTGGCCGAGCCCTACGACCTGTTCCTCGACGTCGACCCCTTCTTCCCCATGCAGATCTTCTCCTTCGACCTGGCCGACCTCATCTTCTGGACCTGCCTGCCCCAGCGGGCGCATTTCGAGGCCACCTACAACATGTTCCAGGAGATCAAGGCCCTGCACTTCCCCCTGGAGAAGTTCGAGGTCATCGTCAACGCGGCCAACCTCCCGGGGGCCCTGGCCCCCAAGGAGGTCGACCGGTTCTTCAGCGCCATGCAGAAGAAGGTGCTGGCCTACATGCCCTGGGAGGACCTGCTCCCCGAATACGCCAACACCCAGAGGATCCTGGTGGTCGAGAACCTGCAGAGCGAGTGGGTCAAGACCCTGCGCATCATCCTGGGGCGGACCATGGAGCTCAAGCCCACGGTGAAGTCCTGGGAGAGCTACATGGCCTCCGAGGAGTTCAGCGAGGGGGCGGACTTCCTCTGGAAGCCCCACGGCCAGGGGGGCGGCGGCACCGCGGCCAAGGCCGCGGCGGCGGAGACGATCAAGGCGGCGGGGGCGGCGCCCGCCGCGGGCGTGCCGGAGTTCTGGGACGAGCTCAAGACCAAGATGCACAAGCAGGTCGTCGCCGCCATGGAGACCGAGCGCATCCGCATCTCGGACGACCCCGCGCAGAACGACGAGAACCGCAAGAAGGTCTCTTCCATCATCGAGAACCTGCTCCAGCGGGAGGCCAACCTGCCGCTCTCGCGCGCCCAGCGCGAGCAGTTCGTCGGCGAGCTGGTCGACGAGATCCTGGGCCTGGGGCCCCTGCAGGCCCTCATGCGCGACCCGACCGTCAACGAGATCATGGTCAACTCCTTCGACCACATCTACATCGAGCGCTCCGGCAAGCTGGTGCTCCTGCCCAACCGCTTCCGCAACGACGAGCAGGTCATCCAGGTCATCAAGCGCATCGTGGCGCCCATCGGCCGGCGCATCGACGAGTCCGTGCCCCTGGTGGACGCCCGCCTCAAGGACGGCTCGCGCGTCAACGCCATCATCGCGCCTTTGGCGGTCTCCGGGCCGAGCCTGACCATCCGCCGCTTCTCGGCCAAGCCCTTCACCTACAAGCAGCTCGTCGGCTTCGGCTCGGTCTCCCCGGACATGATCGAGTTCCTCAAGGACTGCGTGCTGCTGCGCAAGAACATCATCATCTCGGGAGGCACGGGCACCGGAAAGACCACGTTCCTGAACATGCTCTCCAACTTCATCCCGGAGGACGAGCGCATCGTCACCGTGGAGGACACCGCCGAGCTCAAGCTCATGCAGGAGCACTGGGTGCGCCTGGAGAGCCGGCCGCCCAACATCGAGGGCAAGGGCGAGATCACCATCCGCGACCTGGTCAAGAACTGCCTGCGCATGCGCCCGGACCGCATCGTGGTCGGCGAGTGCCGCGGCGGCGAGGCCCTGGACATGCTGCAGGCCATGAACACGGGCCACGAGGGGTCCCTGGCCACCATCCACGACAACACCCCCTCGGACGCCATCTCGCGCCTCTCCGCCATGTGCCTCATGTCCGGCACCGAGCTGCCCATGAGCGTCTTGATCGACATGATCTCCAGCGCCGTGCACATGATCGTCCAGATCTCCCGCTTCGCGGACGGCAAGCGCCGGGTGACCTACATCACCGAGATTACCGGCAAGGACGGCAACCAGGTCAAGACCCGCGACATCTTCCGCTTCCAGCAGGTCAGCGTCGACGAGCAGGGCCGCAGCATCGGCTACTACACGGCCCAGGACTACGTTCCGAGCTTCCACGAGGAGTTCAAGCTCAAGGGCATCATCGTCCCGAAGGAGATGTTCGAGAGCGAGGAGGCCAAGAAGAAGAAGGGCGGCGCGGGGGGGGCGGCGCCCAAATGAGGACCCTGCTGACCGCCCTCCTGCTGGCCGCGGCCGCTCCCGCGGGGGCGCAGATCTTCTCTCCCGCCGAGGTCAAGTTCCTCGTGGACAAGACCGAGGGGGCCGAGGCCAAGAGCCAGATCATCTACCACTACTTCAAGAAGGACCGCGACCCCGCCCTGGCGGTGCCGTCCTGGATCGACTCCACCCTCGATGCCATGCTCAAGCGGCCGGTCTGGCAGGACCCCGAGGAGGGGGTCATCAACGAGGCCCAGCTCTGGCAGGCCCCGGTCTCCGTGCTCTACGAGTTCTTCGAGCTCACCCGCAAGACCTTCCTGCCTTCCGACGGCGGCCAGCTGGTCCAGCCCGGGGCGCTGATCCGCGACTACGCCGACAACCGCATCCGCTTCCAGATGTCGCTGGACCGGCTCTACCGCGCGCGCCTGGGCAGCTCGTTGGGCGGCCGCGGCCGGGCCGTCATGGCGGACTTCGACCTCATCCTCAGGGA
The DNA here is from genome assembly GCA_016212825.1 of Elusimicrobiota bacterium. Lineage (GTDB taxonomy): Bacteria > Elusimicrobiota > Elusimicrobia > UBA1565 > UBA9628 > UBA9628. The sequence goes on from JACRDS010000025.1 coordinate 12,085, forward strand.
GATGGACAGCGTCATCGACGCGCTGACTTCCTCGGACGCGCAGCGCTACCGCGAGGCGGTGGTGGCGGTCGGGGCGCTGACCAACAACGCCTTCTACGTGCTCGGGCGCATGCCCCGGGGCTACGCGCCGCCCGAGCAGCCGGGGGGCCGCAAGACCGCGCTGGTCCTGGCCACGCTCTTCAAGCTGGGGGGCATCGCCCTCTTCTTCGCGGCCTTCTGGCTGGTGGGCTCGCTCAACGAGGCGCGCATCGCCAAGTACGTGGAGGACTACAAGATCAAGTCCAAGCAGTGGGTGCACGACTACGAGCGCCAGTTCGTCACCATCAAGGTCAACTACCTGGTCGGCGGCCCCGCGGCCCTGGGCGCCCTCGTCGGTCTGCTGACCTTCGACCCCTTCGGCTTCCTCATCTTCACCGGGTTCGGCATCTACGGCGGCCTCATCCTGCCCGGCTGGCTGCTGAGCAACATCCGCTGGCGGCGCGGCATGAAGTGCGAGGCCCAGCTCATGGACGCCATGATCCTCATGTCCAACGGCCTCAAGTCCGGCATCGACCTGGTGCAGTGCCTGGAGCTGGTGCACCGCGACCTCCAGCCCCCCATCGCCGAGGAGTTCGGGCTCTGCATCAAGAACTACCAGCTGGGCACCAGCCTGGAGAAGGCCCTGGAGGGCGTGGAGGAGCGCGTGCAGAGCCGGCTGCTGTCCTATATGATCAAGGCCGTGGTCATCCAGCGCCAGGTGGGCGGCAACCTGACCAAGATCTTCGACCGCATCGTGGAGAACATCCGCGAGGAGACCAAGCTGGTGGAGAAGACCGCGGCCATGACCGCGCAGCAGCGCATCCAGGCCATCGTGGTCGGCATCATGCCCTGGGTCATGTTCTTCATCATGTTCGCCTTCCAGCCGGGTCCCATGAAGGAGTTCTACTTCACGCCCCTGGGCGTCTGCGTGCTCATGTTCTGCACCATGTGGATCGCCATCGGCATGAAGATCGTCAACAAGCTGGGGGATGTCCAGGTATGAGCGAGAGCCTCCTGGCCGGCCAGTTCGTCCATTACCTCCTCCTGGTGGTGGGGGTGCTGGGCTCGGTCGCGGCCTACACCGCCATCCACCGCCTTCTGGCCCCGCCGCCCGAGGTGGACAAGTCCGACCTGGCCCTGCTGGCCAAGAAGGACCTGGGCATGAGCTCGGCCTTCTCCAACCTCAACCCGCAGGGCGGGCTGCTCGACCGCGTCGACCTGCTCCTGCTCAAGACCTTCCATCTCGACGTCAAGCTCGAGGAACTGCACATGATGATGGGCCGGCCCGCCAAGCCGAGCCCCCTGGACATGCTGCACCTCAAGGAGATGATGGGCGCCGGGCTGGCCGCCTTCATCTTCTTCCTGACCAACTCGTGGGTCATGGGGCTCTTCGGGCTGATCGGCTTCTTCATCCCGGATTCCCTTTTCAACGGGCGCATCCGCGCCCGCCAGACCGAGATCATGCGCAACTTCCCGACCTTCGTGGACCTCACCGCGCTGACCATCGAGGCCGGCCTCGACTACATGACCGCCATCGACCGCATCCTCAAGAACGCCAAGGCCAAGACCGAGCTCGAGGTCGAGTTGGGCAAGATGATCAACGAGATCTCGCTGGGCTACTCCCGCCGCGACGCCCTCAAGCGCCTGGCCATGCGCACCGGGGTCCAGGAGATCCGCTCCTTCGTGGGCCTCATCATCCAGTCCGACGAACTGGGCACCAGCCTGGTGGAGCTGCTGCGCAACTACGCCACGGACATGCGCTTCCGCCGCCTCAACAAGGCCGAGAAGCTGGCGGCGCAGGCCTCGACCAAGATGCTCATCCCCCTCTTCGTCTTCATCTTCCCCACGGTGTTCATCATGATGCTGGCGCCGATGATGAAGTCCCTCATCTCGGGAGGCCTGGGATTCTGATGAGGACGCTGATCCTGCTGGGCGTCTGGGCGGCCGCCTCGGCCTGGGGGCAGGAGCGGCTGGCTCCGACCCGCGACGCCGACGGCCTGTTCCTGGACATGGCCAAGCTCAACCTGGGGACCATCACCTCGGAGGAGGACAAGAAGAAGTACATCTACACCATCCAGCTCGAGAAGGCGCGCATGATGCGCAAGACCCTCAACGGGGTCTACGAGAACGCCTTCGACCTCTACCGCAAGGGGGACTTCAGCGGCGCCCGGGAGCTCACCGGCAAGATCCTGGCCGTGGACCCGGCCTACGAGGACGCCTCCATCCTGCAGCGCGCCACCATCGAGCTCAGCGGCTCGGCCAAGCCCTACGCCTCGTCCCAGAAGCTCGTCGAGGACCGCTTCGAGGAGGGCATGGCCCTCTACCGCCAGGGGCGCCTGGTGGAGGCGGCCGGGCGCTGGGAGGAGGCGGTCAAGCTCTCGCCCGCCAACCTCAAGGCCCGCTGGTGGCTCAGGAAGGTCCGCAACGAGCTGGCCGAGGACCACTTCCGGCGCGGGCAGAAGGCCTACCGCCAGCACCGCCTGCGCGAATGCCTCGACCAGTGGTACGCCGCCCTGGTCCTCAACCCGCGCTACTCCCGCCTGGCCGCGTCCATCGCCAAGGTGGAGGCCGAGGCCCGGGAGGCCGACGCCAACGAGCGGCTGCAGACCGCGCTCAACCTCTACAGCCAGGGCCTCATCGACGAGTCCATCAAGATGCTCGACGAGGTGCTGGCCCTGGGTCCGGGCAACGTCAAGGCCCAGAAGCTGCAGGCCGAGATCCGCGCCGAGATGGCCAGCCAGCACGTGGCCGCCGGCCGCAAGGCCTACGAGACGCGCCGGTACGACGAGGCCCAGGCGGAGTGGAAGAAGGCCGTGACCTACGGCTACGACACGCGCGCCGCCGACCAGCTCATCGCCCGGGCCAAGGAGCAGGTCCGCCGCGAGGAGGCCGCCAAGCGGCGGGCCGCCGAGGTCGCCAAGCAGAAGGCGGAGGAGGAGAAGCGCAAGGTCGAGGAGGAGGCCCGCCTCGCGGCGGAAGAGAAGAAGAAGCAGGAGGAGGCGGCCAAGGCGGCCGCCGTCTCCGGTCCGACGACCACCCCGAAGACGGACGCCAGCGTCACGGCGGCCGCGGCCGGGGTCTCGGAGGAGAACAAGCGCCAGTCCCAGCAGTACTACCTCTCAGGCATCATCTACTACGACAAGGGGGACTTCGAGAAGGCGCGCAACGAGTGGACCCATTCCCTGCAGCTCGACCCCAGCAACCCGGACGCCAAGGCCGGCCTGGAGCGCATCAACAGCCTCTACGGCAGCGGGGGCGGCGTCCCTTAGGCGGGTTGTTTTTGGTATCCTCTGTGCGGTCATGAGACTCTCCTCCAAGTGGTTCGTCTGGTTCACCATGATCGGGATCTACGTCATGGTCCTGGGCGGCATCTTCTATTACAACCTCTTCAAGTGGACCTTCGACGAGAAGCTCAAGCAGGAGGCCATCGACATGGTGCGCCTCTACGC
>JACRDS010000026.1 GCA_016212825.1 Elusimicrobiota bacterium
GCAGCGCGTCCCGGCCGCCGTCCCGGCCGCGCGGCCCGGGGCCCTGGCCGGGGGGGATGAGGAACTCTTCCTTCAGGTCTACATGCATCCGCGGTTCTTCGCGGAGCTGCACGAGAGCGACCTGTCCTCGGAGGCCGGGCGCCGGCTTTGGGGAGCCCTGGCCAGCCTGCCGTCCCCCTGGCCCGCGGACTGGCCGGCGCGGCTGCGCGAGGGGCTTTCCCCGGAAGACAACGCGCTCGCCCAGAGGATGCTGCTCAAGGCCGACGAATTGGACGCGACGGATGCGGAGGGACGTCTTCAGGGGATGCTGGAGAAGCGCCGGGCCCGGACCCGCTACGACGAGCTGCGCGGGGCCATGGCCCGGGACGGACGGCTCGGGAAAGCCGAGCTGGACGAATATCTCAGACTGACGGCGGCCCTGAAGGGCACGCCGAAGAAGTAGCGAGAGGGAAAACGACTATGGCACTGCACGCGAGTCAGGCGATGAGGAACCTCATCGAGCTGGGCAAGGAGCACGGCTATCTCACCCTGGACGAGATCAGCCGCACCCTCTCCATCTCCAACGTCAAATCCGAGGAGGTCGACGAGCTGATGAGCACGCTCGAGGACCTCGGCATCGAGATCGTGGACCGCAAGAAGTCCGCCCTGGCCCCGGTGGTGGAGAAAGAGCGCTTCGCCGAGGAGTGGAGCGCGGGCTCGGACATCTCCAACTCCATCCGCATGTACCTCTCCGAGATGGGCCGCGTGCCGCTGCTCAACCGCGAGGAAGAAGTCACTCTGGCCCGCAACGTGCGCGAGCGCGAGAAGGAGCTGCGCTTGCTGGTCCTGGAGTCCCCGGTCACCCAGCGCGAGATCCGCTCCTGGGAGACCCTCATCGAGGCCCAGGAGATGACGCCCAAGGAACTCATGCCCCGCGGCCGCAAGACCGCCTCCGAGCTGTCCGGCATGCGCCGGCGCATGAAGTCCGTGGCCGACTTCATCGAGAAGTCGGAGAAAGTGATGAACGGTCTGCGCGAGAAGCTCAAGAACCCCAGGCTCAAGCCCCTGGCGCGCATCAAGCTCACCAAGGCCGTGGAGGCGCGCAACAAGCAGGTCATCGCCAAGATCGTCAGCCTCAACCTCAACCAGGACAAGATCAAGCGCCTGACCAACAAGATCAAGAACCTGGCGGCCAAGATCCAGGAGTGCCACGACGAGCTGGAGCGCTATTCCCGGCGCTTCGGCATGAGCTTCGAGCAATTGCGTTCTTATTACAACCAAGTCAAGAAGGGGCGCATGAAGCCCGACGCCTTCCGCGCCAAGACCGGCTATTCGCCCACCGCCGTCGAAGCGGCCCTGGAGAACATGCAGGCGGTGGCCGACCGCCTGGCGCGCATCCAGCACACCCTGCCGGTGCCGGTGGACAAGTTCCTGGAGCTCAACGACAAGATCGTGGCCCTGGAGAACACCATCCTGGCCGACAAGCTCAAGCTCATCAAGGCCAACCTGCGCCTGGTGGTCTCCATCGCCAAGAAGCACGTCAACTCCAACCTGGAGCTCTCCGACCTCATCCAGGAGGGCGGCCTGGGTCTGATGAAGGCCGTGGAGAAGTTCGAGTACAAGCGCGGCTTCAAGTTCTCCACCTACGCGACCTGGTGGATCCGCCAGTCCATCAATCGGGCCATCGCGGACCAGGCGCGCACCATCCGCATCCCGGTGCACATGAAGGAGCTCATCTCCAAGCTCACCAAGGTGACGCGGCGCTACCGTCAGGAGCTGGGACGCGACCCCAGCATCGAGGAGTACACGCGTTGCCTGCACATCTCCATGGACAAGGTGAAGAACGTCCTGAAGATCATGCAGGAACCGGTCTCGCTCTCCACCCCCATCGGCGAGGACGAGGACTCCTACCTCGAGGACTTCATCGAGGACCGCGCCGGAGCCGCTCCGTCGAACTCCGCCGGCGCCTTCCTGCGCCGCGGCGAGGTGGAGAAGGTGCTCTCGACTTTGACCGACCGAGAGGCCAAGATCATCAAGCTGCGCTTCGGCATCGACTCGGGCTACCCGCGGACCCTGGAGGAGGTCGGGCGCATCTTCCGGGTCACGCGCGAGCGCGTGCGGCAGATCGAGGCCAAGGCCATCCGCAAGCTGCGCCATCCCTCCCGCAGCAAGTCCCTGCGGGACTACCTGGAGTGACCATGCGCCGCGGCGACCAGGACCGGCATCCCTTCTTCGAGTGGACGGTCTTCGCCATGGCCGTGGTGCTGGCGGTCATCCTCGCGTTCTACGGCGCGCGCCGGCTGCTGCTGCGCCGCGTCCCGAACGGGGGGCCGCAGGCGGCTGTCCCCCTGGCCCCGCCCGTCCCCGCGCCGGCCGCCGCCGGGTCGGCCACGGAGACCGCCGTGACCGCGATCCCGCCCGTGCGCCTCTCCAGCATGGGCGGCCAGCGGCGCTGGAAGACCGATGTGCCGGCGCCGCACAGTTCCTCCAAGCCGAAGAAGTAGCCTCACAGCGCAAGTCACCCCGCCATTCAAAAGCCAGCTTCTTACGCTTTCTTCTTAAGCAGATCCCTCAATATCTCCCCGGCCGCGTCCTTGCCGCCGATGCCGAAGGCGATGGCCGCGGCCAGGCCCACGGAGCCGAGCAGGATCTGGATGGCCGCCGAGATGAAGCTGAGCTTCATGCCCAGCTGCTCCATGGCGGTCATGGCCGAGAAGACCACCACCAGGACGTAGGCGGCGTGGGCCAGGACCGTGCCGCCGCGGATGTTGTTGGCCGCGGCGGCGTTGCGCACGATCTCGTGGAGGAATCGTGCGAAGAGCAGCCCGCCGAAGAGGATGAGCAGGGCGCCGATGAGGATGGGGAGGAAGAGGGCGAAGCGTTCGAGCAACTGGGAGACCACGTTGAGGTTGACGGCGTTGGCCGCGGAGACGAAGAAGACGAAGAGCACGAACCAGTAGGTCAGGAATGAGAACACGTAGACGGGGGACTTGCCCAGGCCCAGCCGGGACACCACCTCGTTGATGCCGACCTTGCTGGTGTACTCGTCGAGCTTGGCCTGGGTGAGGATCCGGTCGATGAGGGTGCGCAGGACGCGGGCCGTGAACATGCCGAGCAGGAGGAGCAGGAGCGCGGCCGCGATGCCCGGTATGTGGAACACTATGCGCCGGTAGGCTTCGACGAAGGGGTCCGGCAGGACGGCCAGGGACAGGTTGTTCATAGGCGCGTATTCTAGCAAAATGCCCCGCGCGGCGCGTCCGGGGCTCGGCCGGACCACATGACCGGCGTCATCTCGAAAGATGACCGGGAGGGCTTGCGAAATCCCGGGGCAGGGGCTACAATCACGGCAGGATTCCGGTGTGACCTAAGTCACGCGGCCTGTGACTTTTGTCGCATTGACTTCAATAGGTCAATCTGGTATCCTGAAAACTAAGTTGCAACCATGCCGTATTCTCTAAACGCCGAGGAGAATAGGGTATTCTGCGGACATCCCGTCCGCGGAACGTTTCTTTTTGCGGCGGCGCTCAGCATCGGGCTGGCGGGCGCCGCCGCCGCGGCCCCGGCCGTCTCCTCGCTCAGCGGTTCCGTCTTCGTGCTCAGGTCCGGGACGCGGGTCTGGCAGCCGACCAGCGCCGGGCACCTGCTGGAAGCCGGCGACCAGGTCCGCACCGCGGCGGGCGCCAGCGCGGTCATCACGTTCGACGACGGCTCCCGCATCAACCTGGGCTCCAACGGCTCCTTCACCCTGCAGGAGTCGACCTCCGGAGGGACCTCCCTCAAGCTCTCCATCGGCTCGCTGCGCGCGTGGGTGAACAAGGCCCTGTCGCGCCGTTTCGACGTGCGCACGCCGACCGCGGTCTGCTCCGTGCGCGGCACCGAGTTCGCCGTGGACGTCAACGCCCAGGGGCACACCAACATCCAGATGTTCTCCGGCGTCCTGGCCGTGGCCGACCAGCGCGGCAACGAGACGGTCATCCGCGACCGCGAGAACCTGCGCGTCACGGACAAGGGGTTCTCGGGCGGACAGGGCCAGGCCGCCCCCCAGTCCACGACCAGCAAGGACAAGCTCAAGGACCAGGCCAGGCGCGAGGTGGGCCTGGAGATGTCCAAGGAGGCGGTGCAGGCGGCCGCGGCTGCGGAGTCCATGAACGCGGTATATAAGGAAGGCAAGACCCTCATCGACGTCAACGGCTTCCGCGTGCGCCTCGAGGAGTACATCGTCCGGTCCGACCCCAACTCGTTCAAGCTCGTGGTCCTCAACGAGCGCGAGCAGCGCTTCGACTACTTCTATTACAAGGGGACGTTCAATACGACGCTGCCCGACGACCTTTCGATCGCTCTGCGCCAGCTGCCCGGCTGCATAGGCGCCGCGTGCCAGTACTTCATGACGGATTATGAGACGGCGCGCTCCAACACCCAGGACAACATGCTCGAGGTCGCGTCGGGCGGGCACCCGATCGACGTCAACAACGACGGCGTCGCCGCCGACGCGGTGTCGGCGGCCTACGACCCGGCGACAGATGCCTTCATCGCGCTCGCGCCGGGGACCCCTTTCTTCCAGACGCTCTTCGACTACAACAAGCTCACTTTCAACGGGGTGCCCCACAACGGCTGGGTGCCGGCCAACCCGGCGCAGGCCATCGCCAACGGCGGCGCGGGCATCCCGAACATGGGCGCGGCCATCAACACGGGCGCCGTGGCGGTGGACATGGCCAACCCGGTGGCGGCCAACTACAGCCCGGCCTCGCTGACCACCGTCCGGGACATCCCTGTCTGCGCCCCGCCGAACTGCACCTACAACGAGTCCGGCATCCTGCACCAGGTCATCTACGCCGACAACGGCGCGGGCGTCTGGGAGAAGTACGACAGCTACATCATATCGGACGAGGGCAAGGTGGCCAGCACGGGCGATTTCGCGGGCACCACCACGGGCACGCTCTACAAGCAGACCCTGCTGAAGTGGAACTTCGAGACTGTCGTGACCGCGTCCGAGTTCGACGGGCGCAAGATCGACCTGGTGGTGGAGCCGAAGATCTTCATCCAGTCGGGACTCATCCAATGAGGAGGGCCGTGCTGATGCTGGCAGCGCTCGGGCTGGGCGCGGGGACCGGGGGGGCGGTCGAGTACGCTCCCGTCCTTAACGCCACGGTGCTCGGAGGGCAGTATTTCTACCAGGGGACCAACGCGAACGTGGCCGGCAACGTCTCGGCGGTGGCGGGCGCCATGGTGAAGACGGGGGACCAGTGGTCCTTGATGCCCACCTACGCGGCCAACTACCAGGGCACCAAGGGCGTGAGCGACTCGGTCGCGGCCGGAAGCCTGTTCCAGCAGGAGATGGACCACCGAGCCTCCCTTACCGGCATCTACTCCCCGGAGGAATCGAGCTGGAAGCTCAAGCCCTCGCTGAGCTACAAGCGCGAATTCCTCAAGCAGACCCGCGACGAGGCCTGGGGCCGCGGCCTCTTCGACTACGAGAAGATCGGGGCCGGCTTCGAGGTCGAGAACGTCTACCGGGAGCCCTTCTCCTACCGCTTCGGCCTGGACTATTTCCGCATCCGCTTCCCGAACTACCAGAGCCTGGAATCCCAGGCCCCGCTCGACCCGCAGGGCAACCCCCTGACCCGCGCCGGCGCCAACCGCAACACGCTCGACACCCACAACCTCCAGTTCTCGGCGAGCGGCTCCATGCCCTATCCGAGCCATGAGCCCAAGGTGGCCCTGCAGGGCGGCTACAGCCTGCTGGCCCAGCGCTACATCGACCAGACCCTGATCGACTCGCGGGGGCAGATCCAGGGCGGGGCCGCGGGCCTGGGGCTGCACCGGACGGACTATCTGCAGACCTTGAGCGGCGCGGCGGCCTTCCCACGCGCCCTGCGGCTCATGGACACGGACTGCCGCCTGGACTCCAAGCTCAGCCTGAGCTTTTCGCACAACGGCTCCAACCAGAACTATTACGACGCCAACACCAAGCAGTTCTTCTTCGACGCCTACAGCTACACCAGCTACCGGTTCGGGCCGAGCTTCAGCCTCTCGTGGGGGGAGGCCAAGCGGCCGACCGCGGTCTCCCTTTCCTTCAACTACACCCGCGTCCAGTACATGGCCCGGCAGGCCCAGGGCGCCACGGGCGTCTACACGGGCAGCCGCCTCCGCCAGGACCAATACCAGGTGGGTCTGGGCGGCGTCTACCCCATCTCGCCCGGCTTCTCGCTCCGGGCGCAGACCAATTTCCTGTGGGCGCGGTCCAACAACTCGTTCGAGCAGGGCTACGCCTACAACTACCGCACCGCGAACTATCTGATGGGATTCACGTACGAGTATTGAGCCGGGTCTTCCGCAAGTCGTGCGAGTGAAGCCGTGACGCCGAGACGAACGCCGAGGTTAGCCGTATTCGCCGCCGCCCTGGGAGGGCTCTTCCTGCTCGTCCCCCGGGCGCGGGCCGCCGTTTGCCCGGGCAACACCTACACTGTCAACACGGCCTCCTTCACGACCATCCAGGCCGCGGTCAACGGGCTTCCCGCGACCCTGCCGGCTAACTTCTGCATCAATGTGGCCACGGACACGGCCTCATACGGTGAGCAGGTCACGGTCGAAGGCGAGAACACCAACGGCTTCCGGCTGTTCATCCAGTTGGACCCGACGATATCGGGGATCGACCCCAACGAGAGGGTCAATATGAACCCGCCGGCGGCCTCCACTGCCGCCTTCGTGGTCAAGAACGCCAGCGTGACCTTGGTCGGCTTCGACGTCGAGCCGACGAACGCGATCTCGTACGGCGTGGTCGCTTCTTCCCCCAACGTGACCTTATCGAGCGTCGACGTCAACGATAATTCAGGCCTGATATCCTCCGGGGGGGCGGCGGTAAGGATCAGCAGTTGGACCACCGTCAGCGTGTCGAGCATCAACACCATCCAGGGCTTCGGCCTTTGGATCACCGGAGCCTACAACACCATCGCGCTCTCGACGATGACTAACAACTCCGGCGGCGCCACCCAGCGGGCCCTCAAGATTGATGGCAGTTCGAACACGGTGACCCAGAGCTTCATCGCCAGCCCCGCGGGCTCCCCCTTGGTGATCCAGGGCTCCAACAATACGATTAGTCTGAGCACGGTCACGACCAATGTCATAAGCAGCTGGGCACTCGTCATCTATGGCACGGAGTCGTCATCGAACACGGTCTCGCAGTGCTATTTCAGCAATAGCAACCCGAGCGGCGCGGGTACTGGCGCGATGCAGGCCGGCGCCGCCTACAACAGCATCGACCGCAGCACGTTCGTATTCAATGGGCCGGGGGGACCTGCCTTCGCTGTATCGGCTTCGTCCAACCAGATCACGCGGAGTCTTTTTATCAATTCCGGGGGCGTGGCTCTGCAGTTGGATCCCGGCGGCACGAACAACCTGATTGGCCAGAGCACGATGACGAGCAATTCCGGCACTGATCCCGGCCTTTCCCTCAATGGCTCTTCCGCGACCGCCATTTCCAGTTGCTTTGTAAAGGGCTCGCCTGCGGTGAACGTCTGGGGCTCCAGCGGGACCGTTATCAGCAGCAGCACCTTGGTCGCCGCCGGGCTTGCGGACGACGCGCTCTATCTCTCCGCGGGCAGCTATGGGCTGGCCCTGTCCACCAGCGTCATCATCGGCGGGACGACCGGCGCCGGCCTGCGGCTCGACAACGGGGTAGGCGGTCCCATCAGCCTCGCCTCGGTCGCCTTCAGCGGCGCGGGCGAGGGCATTAGGGTCATGCAACTGGCCCCCTCGGCCGTGCTGAGCCTGTCGACCGTGGCCTTCGTCGCGCCCCTGCCCGCGGGCGCCACCGCCATCGGCCTCTCCTGGGGGCCGGGGATCCATATCGCGACCTTCGCCTACGTCGACTTCGCGGACGCGAACATCGCGGTCAACGTGGACGGCTCGGGCCTGACCGTGGGCTCGCACATCACCATGCGCGACGCCTCCGGCCCGCGCCGGGGGCCGGGCTTCGAGTACGACCCCTTCGACGCGGTGGACTGGCCGGGCATCTCGCTGCCCCTGGCGGCGGTCGCCCCGCCCCCGGCCAATTTCGCCGCCATCAACGCCTTGGCGGCCATCAACGGCACGGCGTCGGCGAATCCGCTCGGCGTAGCGGACATCGCCCAGGTCACGGTGGTCATCAAGGAGACGACCTCCGTGCAGTACTGGGACGGGACCGGCTGGGTCGGCTCCCCGACGCCCCGTCCGGTGACCTTCGTGGGCTTGTCCTCCGGCACCTGGACCTACCCCGGCGCCACCGGAGACTCCATCCCCACTTGGGGAGACGGGCAGAACTACGACCTTTATGTGAAAGCGACGGATTCCCTGGCCAACGTCCAGTCCCCGCTGAGCACCACGACCTTCTCCTTCGACACCACCCCGCCGATCTCCACGGTGACCGCCCCCGCGGATGCCTCCAGCAGCGGCGTCTTCGCGCCCATCTTGGGCACGGCCGATGATCCGGGAGGCACCCTGGTCCAGGTCATGGTGAGCATATCGAGCGGCCCCAGCTTCGGCTCCTGCTGGACCGGCGCCGCTTGGGCGGGATGCCCTTCTTGGCAAGTCGCCTCCTTGGTCGCCAACGACTGGTCCTATGTGACGGTGCCTTCCGGCGGAGACCTGGTGCCGGGGACCGTCTATCATATCCAGTCGCGAGCTATCGACTTGGCGAACAACTCGGAGACGCCCGGGGCGCCCATCTCGTTCACCTATGCCATGGCCCAGACCAGGGTCTGGAACGGCCCGCCCGGCGGTCCGGCCAGCGCCGACAGCAGTTGGATCCCCGTCGGCAAGCCCGGCAACGGCGACTACGTGGTCTTCGGCCCTCCCGGCGCGTCCAACGGCTGCGACTGGGACCTCAGCGTCGCCCTGAGCTCGCTGACCGTCAGGCCCGGCTACACCGGCGCCATCGATTTCACCGGCCAGCTCACCGTCGACGGCCCCTTCGAGGCCTTGGGCAACGCCGGCTTGAACTTCGCCGTCCAGGCGCTCAACCGGCACGAGCTCAGGGGCCCCATCACGCTCAACAGCCCCTCGTCCATGTTCGTGGTGGCCGGGACGACCGTGGTGGCGGTCGGCTCCTTCACGGTGGTCAGCGGAGAACTGCGCCTGCGCGGCGGGGCCCTGTTCCGGGGCACCACGGTCTTCGCCCAGGCCGGCAGCACGGTGACTGTGATGCCGGACTTCGGCTACCCGCCGCCTATCCTGACCAGCACCTCGCCGGTCGACTGGCTGTCCCTGGCCCTGGGCGGACGGGTGGATATCTCCAGCGGCGTGTTCCAGTCGCTCGAGCCGAGGGGGCTGCGCATCTACCCCTCGGCCGACATCGTGAGCCTCTCCAGCGTGACCTTCTTCGGGCCGCTGCAGCCGGGCACGACCGCCATCAACTTCATCAGCGGAGGAGCCTGGGTCTCGACCTTCACCAACGTGTCTTTCAACGACAACAACATCGGGGCCAACGTCAACGGCAGCCTCCTTTCCGGAGGCCGCATCACCATGCGCGCGCCCAAGGGCCCGCGCGCCGGCCCGCCCTTCGAGAACGACGACTTCGACTACGTGGACTGGCCGGACGCGGGCGGTGCGGGCGGCATCGACGAGGGCTTCGAGACCGGGACCATATTCTCCAGCCCCCTGCCCTGGGACACCAACGCGAGCTACGGCTGGACGGCCACCGTCTCGACCCGCGTTTCGGGCGCATGGTCCGCGCAGTCCGGCGCCATCGGGCACAACCAGGTGAGCTTCCTGGAGACCTCCCTCAACATCCTGGCTCCCGGCTGGCTGACCTTCAAGTTCAAGACCTCGAGCGAGCCCAACGACAGGCTGCGGCTCCTGGTCGACAACGTGCTGATCTCGACCTGGGCCGGCGTCATGTCGAATTGGGCCTCTTTCTCCTATTATGTGCCCGCCACGGGCCAGATGATGTTCCGCTGGGAGTACTCCAAGAGCGTGGACACCGTGGGCGGCAGCGACCAGGTCTGGCTGGACGACATCCAGTTCCCGCCCTTCAACCTCGCGGGCGGCTCCCTGCCCACCTTCGTGTACGACGACTTCAACCGTGCCGGCCCCGACATCGGCAACGGCTGGCTGAAGACGGACGGGCAGAACCTCTCCATCGCGAGCAGCCGCCTGCAGTTCTACTATTCCAGCCCCAACCGCGGCTACATCTCCCAGCAGATGGACGGCGGCCCGGCCTACGAGGTCCAGGCGGACCTGACTCCGGGCTCCAACGCCGGCTACGGCTGCCACTACTCCCACTGGCTGTTCCGCAACTTCGACGGCACCATCAGCGCCAGCGACTCGCCCCGGGCCCACGCCCTGAGGGTCTACCGCGACAACTGCAGCGGGACCGGCTCCCGGGTCGAGATGTTCGACAACGGCTCCCAGTACGCCCAGATCCCGTCGTCCTTCCAGTTCACCGGGACCCTGCAGGTCTCGGCGACCTTCTATCAGGACGGCTCGGTGCGGGGCAGCATCTTCGAGGTTGAGTCGGGCAATCCCTTCAAGTTCGAATTCTCGACGCGCACCGCGGTCGCGGCCGGCAACAAGGCGGGGGTGGGGTTCTCGCAGATGGACTCGGGGGCCCCGTGGGGGACCATCGACAATGCCGCCATCGGGGGGCTGGGAGCCTTTGACAACCCCTTCCTGGGCGCGGGCGGGGCCGGGATCTACCCGCCGTTCTACTTCAGCCAGGTCTCGTCGACCAGCTTCCGGGCGGACTGGACCTCCAGCTATCCGGGAGGCACCCAGTACGAGGCCCAGGCCTCCACGGACCCGGCCTTCCTCGACGCGGTGCACAGCTCGAGCACCTACGCGACCTCCGCGCTCTTCACCGGGCTGGCGGCCTATTCGACCTACTTCGTCAGGGTGTCGACCTTCGGGACCGCCAACGGCTTCTGGTCCGACCTGGGCCAGGTCGAGACCCTCATGGCCGTCAGCGACGGGTTCGAGAGCGGCGACTTCGCCGCCCTGCCCTGGGTCATGGGCGGCAACGTGCCGTGGGGGACCGCCGCGACGGCCCACACCGGCTCGTTCGCGGCCCGGTCCGGCTATCCGATCTACGACTACCAGTCGAGCTTCCTGCAACTGACCCTCAACGTCACCGCGCCCGGCGACATCGGCTTCTGGCGCAAGGTCTCCAGCGAATACGGCTGGGACTTCCTGAAGTTCTACATCGACGGCGTGCTCCAGGATCAGTGGAGCGGCGAACTGGACTGGGGCCTGGCGGCCTACGCGGTCACGGCCGGGGTGCACACCTTCAAGTGGGAATATGCGAAGGACGGCTGGACGAGCATGGGCCAGGATGCGGCCTTCATCGACAACATCTCCCTGCCGGCGTTCAGCCTCACGAGCAGCGAGGGCATGCTCCTGGGCAACTTCAGCGCCACCGAGGGCGCGGTCTACGACGGCGGCACGGACGACGCGGGCTTCGCCGTGGCCGTGGATACGACGAACTATTACATCTATTCGGTCGGGCAGTCCTCGCGGCCGGGCCTCGGCTTCGCCTACTCCATCGTGAAGTACGGCCCCGGCGGGGTCGCGGTCGCCTCCACGAGCTTCAGCGTGGGCGCTTCCGTCCAGACCGACGGCAGCGACGCGCGGCCTTACGCGGCGGCCGTGGATCCGCGCAACGGCAATCTCTATGTGACCGGCACCTACCCGGCCGCCAGTGGCTGGTCCGGCTGGGCCACGGTCAAGTTCGACCCCGGCCTGTTGTTCCTGGCCAGCGCGACCTTCTCCAACGGCGGCGGAGGCGGGGACGTCGCGTACGGCGTGGCCGTGGACGCCAACGGCAATGTCTTCGTGACCGGCAACGTCGGGCCTGCCTTCTACAAGTTCAAGACCATCAAATACAACCAGAATCTGGGCACCCCGGTGTCCCAGCTCTTCGATGCCCCGGATGCCGACGAGGCCGCCACCGGCGTCGCGGTGGACCGCGTCAGCGGCGAGGTCTACGTCTCCGGCTACGGTACGCAGTCCCAGACCGGGGTCCTGGTCAAGTACAACAATGCCCTGGTCTTTCAGTCGAGCGCGGCTTTCGCCCTGGGGCCGTATTCGGACAACGGGCTGCGGCGCGTGCGCGTGGCGGTGGACCAGGCGGGCAGCAACATCTACGTGGCGTCGGACCGGCATAACGGCACGAACGCGGACTACTTCACCGCGCGGTTCGACCCATCCTTGGTCTGGGTGTCGACGGCGATCTTCAGCCGCGCCGGCACGGACAAGGCTTATGCCGTGGCCGTGGCGACCAACGGCGCCGTCTATGTGACCGGCGTTTCGACCGGCGCCAACGCCGACATCGTGACCGTGCGCTATGCGCCGGACCTCTACCAGGAAGACTACTCGGTCTTCGATACCGGCAAGAACGACGCGGCCTGGGGCGTGGCGGCCTGGAACGGCTACGCCTACGCGGCGGGCCACTTCAACAACGGCTCCGACGAGGACATGCGCACCATCCGCCAGCGTCTCAACGGGACGGATGGCCCTACCAATACCGTCTACCTGGCGCTGTTGAGCACGGCCCCGGCGACGCTGGACAGCACCGTGTCCGAACAGCCCATCTTCCGCTTCGGGGCCTGGACCAACACCGGTTCGGTCCAGCTCACCGGCTTCGGCGTCGAGCTCATGGGAGACATCCCGGCCAGCCAGGTCACCGTGTCCCTCACCTCGAGCACATCGAGCTCCTTCCAGCCGGGGCAGCAGAACATCCTCAACTCAACCGTGTTCACTCCCGGCACGCCTCCCTACGCCGGCTTCTCGCTGCCCTCCACGCCGCTGCTGACCACCACCACCCGCTACTTCTTCGTCACCGCCTCCTTCGCCAACGCGCCCGTGGGCAGCCGGCTGCAGTTCCGGCTGACCCCGCCCAACCCCCCGAGCGCGCCATTCAGTCCGCCCACCTACAGCCTCAGCTCGCTGGGACTGCCCTTCACCTCGGACGAAGCCAAGATCCAGGGCCGCCTCTGGGCCAACCCCTACACCAACCCGGCCTTCCAGTACTACGCCACGCCCTCTTCCTGGCCCTATTCCTCGGGCGGCTACTACACCGGGCTCTATCTCAACAACGGCCAGAACGTGCGCGTGGAGTCCACGGGCACCTGGTCCTACAACGGCGTGACCTGGCACAGCTCCACCGGCTCCAACACCTCCGGCGGCCTCATCGGCGGCAACACCCGCGGCACCTTGGTGGGACGCATCGGCAGCGGCGCCTGGTTCAACGTCGGGCAGGGCGCGACCATCCCCGTGGCGCAGAGCGGCGACCTCTACCTCGCCATGTCGGACAACAACTATCCGGGCGACAACTATTCGGACAACGCCGGCTCCATCACGGTGCGCTACTTCGTCGTGCCCTCCACGGTGACCAAGGTCTGGCTGGGCGGCTATCCCGGCTTCGAGACCAAGGCCGACCTCAACGCCAACTGGATCGGCGGCAAGCCGGCCAACGGCGACCATGTGGTGTTCGACGCCTCCAGCTACGACTGCGACTGGGACATCCCGCACCTCTCCATGCGCCTGCTGGAGATGACCACCAGCTACACCCGCGTCCTGCGCCTCACCGGCACGGGCGGCACCTCCAACAGCCTGACCGTCACCGACGGCGCCACGATCGCGCGCGGCACCCTGGACCTGGGCTACGGCAACATGCTGACCGTGCCCGGGACCCTGCTCGTGACCTCCAGCGCCACCCTGGACCTGGGCCGCGCCACGATCCTCCAGGCGGGGTCCGTGCAGGTCACCAGCAACTCCTTCCTGACCAGCTACGCGCTCACCGAGGGCGAGCGGCCCCGGCTCTACAACCCTCCGGGGACCAGCTTCTGGCAGTTCCGCGTGACCCGGGCCACGGTGACCATCCCCGAGTTCGGGCCCGAACTCTTCAACCTGGGGACCCTCGACCTCGGCCCGTACGCGCGCATCAACTCTTTCAACCGGGTCCTGGTCAGCGGCACCAACGCCAACCCCTCACCCTCGGTCCGGTTCCATTCCAACAACCCGGTGACGCAGAGCTACGGCTGGTGGCGCTTCGAGTCCGTGGTGTCCGTCAACGCCGACGGCTCGGACCTGGCTCCGGGCTCCAATGTCACCTTCACCTACTCGACCGGCACGCGCATGGGCACGCCCAACGAGGCGGACCCCAAGGGCGTCATCAACTGGAGCCCGGACGGCGGGGGCTCGCCCGGTTCCATCGATGGGGACATGACCGGCGGCTCGGCCGATTGGTTCTACGTCTGGCTCACCACGGATCCCGCGGTCAGCCCCACCCCCGGCGGCGTCGTGAATGCCGCGGTCCAGCTGGGCAACTCGGGCTCCGAGCATTTCAGTTTCACCTACCTGAACGCTCCGGCCACCTATTACCTCTTCGGCTGGCGCGGGACCTCCAACCCGCCCCAGGACAGCGACGCCCGAGGCGGCTTCGGCTTCACCGACGGCGTCTGGAAGTCCCAGCCCATCTTCCTGCCTGCCGGCCAGAATCTGATCAACAAGGACATCCAGGTTTCGGATTGGGCCTCCGCCTACGGCACGGTCAACCTGTACACCAGCCAGATCGGTCCGGTCCAGGTCCGGGCCTATTGGGACGATCCCACCACGGCCAACGCCGTCCTGCAGGCCAAGGCCGAAGCTGATCCCACGACCCTGAGCTGGAGCATGGCCCTGCCTCCGGGCACCTCCTACTACTTCGTCGCCTACGTGGACGTCAACGGCAGCGCCGTGCCGGACTACTTCGAGGCCAACGGCTCCTCCGACTTGGTCAACGTCGGCGCCGGCGCCCTCTACGACGTGGGCCCGATCGACGTCACGGGCGGCAGCGCCGGCCTGGGCGGGACGGTCAGCATCGCCACCGAGACCGCGCACTCCGGCGTCATCGGCGTGGACCAGGTCTCGCCCATGATGAAGGTCATCCTCTCGGCCGCGGACCTCGACGCCACGATCTCCGGCATCAAGGTTCTCTATGAGGGGGACGTCCCGGACTTCGGGGTCGGCCTGAGCGTGTACCGTGACGACAGCGGCTCCTTCAACGAGTACTCCTCGGACCAACTGGGCTACGAGTACATCTCGGACCCCGCCTACGCGGACGCAACCATCGCCTTCTGGAGCCCTGTCACCATCCCGGCGGGCCAGAGCATCACCTTGTTCCTGACCGTGGACAACTCCGACACAGGCAGTTCCCGGCTGGTGGTCCAATCCTCGGGGAGCTTCGCCATGAGCGCCGGCGAGCTGGCGGACCAGAATATCTACCCGCTCGACACCGGCTGGGCCCAGGCCCAGCGCACCGTGCCCGCGTACTGGAACGCCTACACGGACAACTCGGGCGGGTATTGGACAGGGTTCTATGTGTATCCGGGGCAGCACCTGGACCTGTCGGCCTTCGGCGTCTGGTACTCCAGCTGGGACGCGCTCGGCTCGGGGCCGGGAGGCGTCCCGGGGACCGCCGGGCAGAACACGGTCCTGACCTCGACCAACGTCGGGACGCTCATCGCCCGCGTGGATACCTGGGATCCCATGAGCTGGGGCCAGGGCGACGCCCGCTGGTTCGCGGTGGGCGTGGGGACCGCGGGCCATGTGGTGCAGACCGGCGGCGAACTGGTCCTGGCCATGAACGACTACGTGGGCGCCTACTACGACAACTGGGGCGGCGTGTCCGTGAACTACAGCGCCTCCGGCTCGACGACCGGGGCCATCGCGGGCGAGGTCCTCTACGGCGGCCCCTGGACGGGCAAGGTGGACGTGGTCCTCAACAAGATGCAGTGGGACCAATACACGCATCAGAGCTCCCTGCTGGCCCTGACCACCTATACCTTCGACCTCCTGCCCGGGACCACGCACTACCCCTACCTCTTCGCGGCCCTGCCCATGGACAGCTTCATGGTCACGGCCCAGGCTTCGACCAACACGGTGGTCTGGGGACGCGCCGGGGGAGACGGCATCTCTCCCGTGTTGGGCAGCACCAAGACCGTGGATGTGTTCATGGCGGCGAGCTCCTGCACGGTCAACGGGATCTTGACCTACAACGGCATCCTCCATCAGGGTCTTTTCGGCATCGGGGTGACCACGACTTCCCACATCCAGGGGAGCAACTTCATCGGCTGGATCACCACCCCGGCCGCGGGCGCCTACACTTTCACTGACCTGCCCACCCCCAACACGTTCTATTTCGTGGGCTTCCTGGACGGCAACGGCAACGGCGACCCGGACGGCCCCGAGCCTTTGGGCTATTACGGCAGCACCACGCCGCGGCGGGGCATGAGCGACTTCGACCAGGCCCTGACTCCGGTCTACGTGCCGGTGGCCAGCAGCACGGTCAACGGCATCAACATCGAATTCGTGGATAATGGCGCCATCTCCGGCAACATCAGCCTGCCCGCCGACGCCCAGGGCCAGGTCGTGGTCACCGCGGTACGCAACAACGTCCCGGAGAACCGCAACAAGGACGAGAACTGGATCATGCCGCCCGCGCCCGCGGCCTTCCCCTATTCCGTGGGCGTGCTGCGGCCGGCCACGGGCTACGCCATCTTCGCCTTCCTGGACCGCAACGGCAACGACCAGCCCGACGCCGGAGAGGAGAGCTACTTCTCCGGCCCGGTCATCCAGGTGCCTTCCGGCGCCCAGGCCTACTACAACTTCAGCCTGCAGGCCGCCACCGTGCCGCCGGCGGTCGCGGGCTTCCGGGGCGTGGGGACCGCGGACGGCGTGGCCTTCACCTGGGCTCCGGTAACCGGCGCAAGCGAGTACCGCCTGCTGACTTCCACAGGCGGGGTCCGGGTCCTGGTCGCCCCGACCACATCCTATTACCTCGACGCTCTGGCGCCCAACACCTCATCCTACATCAGGTCCATCGCCGTGGCCAACCTCAACGGCGCCAGCACCTCCGCGGCCATCTCCCCGGTCTACACCTTGGCCGCGAAGCCGGCGAGCCTGGTCGAGACGGCGGTGTTCATGACCTCCGTGACCCTGACTTGGAGCGCCAACGGCAATCAGGGCGTCCCCGCTTACGGCATCTATCGCAGTCTGGTGACCGGTTGCGACAACGGCGTGGGTCTCTCCTCCACGACCGCGACGAGCTTTACGGACGCCGGATTGGCCCCCCTGACCGACTACTATTACTGCGTCGCGGCCAAGAACGGCGACGGAGAGCGGAGCAGCTACAGCAACGAGATCACGACCCGGACCCTGCCGCCGACCGGGCCGTCCATCGGCGGCGTGCTCAGCTATGGGGGCGCTCAGGCCGGTAGCATGGTGGTGCAGGCCTTCGGCAACAGCGCCTTCGTGGGCACGGCCTCCGCCACGGTCGTGATGCCCAACCTGGCGGCACAGCCCTACTTCCTCCCCGTGGCCGGCGGACAGAACTATTGGCTGCGGGCCTTCGTGGACTCCAATGGCGACCAGACCCGGCAGACCTTCGAGACCCAAGGCAGTTCCGGGGTCATAGGCGTGCCGGCGGGCAGCCCGACTTTGGGCCACAACTTCGCCGTCTCGGTCGACACCGTGGCGCCCGCCATCCCGGCCGGCCTGCGCGCCACGCCGGGCCTGCGCAAGGTCACCCTGTCCTGGGCCGGCGTCCTGCTCAACGCGGACGGCTCGCCCATCATCGACCTCAAGGGCTACGGGGTGCAGAGGACGACCATGACCGGCGCCAGCCCGGTCTGGCTGACCCTGACCACGGCTCCCATCTCCACCACCACCTACGTCGACGCCGCGCCCATCGACTGGGTCCAGAACTTCTACCGCGTCTACGCCCTGGACCTGGGAGGCAACGGCTCCCTGTATTCCGGCTCGGTGGCGGCCTTGCCCTCGCAGGGCGGCACCATCAGCGGCGCGGTGGACGTGCGCAGCGCGCAGGCCGGGCAGTTCCGCGTGCGCCTCTCCACCATGCCGCAACCCAACGCGCCGGCGCTCTACGAGAGCGTGGTCACGACCTTCTCGTTCACGAACCTGGCGGACAGCTCCACCGGCTACTTCGTGCGCGCCTTCCTGGACCGCAACAACGACGGCAGCATGGACATGCTCAGCGAGCCCTCGGGCGCCTTCGGCGGACTCAACTCCGCCTATCCCATCCAGGTCTTCAACGGCGGGTTGGTGCCCGGGATCAACGTGCCCCTCTGCGACCGCACCCGCATCTACGTGAGCTCGGCCCTGGCCGGCAGCCTCACCGCGGGCGACTGCCCGGCCCTGGACAAGGGCCCGGGCTACTACGCGGACCTCTACTCCTTCCCGGTCGGCGACGGCTCGACGGGCTCCCTGGGCCTGGGCTCCCAGATCCGCGTCCGCATGTGGCCGCAGGGGACCGCCTACGACACGGAGCTCATCCTGCTCTCCCCGAGCGGCGGCGTGGCGGCGCGCAACAACCAGCCCGGAGGCGCGGTCCTGTCCTCCACAGTCAGCGAGCGCGGCGTCTACATCCTGGAGGCCACCTCCTTCAACTCCGGCGTCCCGCCCGGGCCCTACGGCATCTCTCTCGACGTGTTCGGAGGCTACTCGGGCGTCATCGCGGGCACGGTCGCCTACACCGGCGCCCAGTCCGGCATGGTCAAGGTCCAGGTCTTCAACAGCCAGGACGCGACCGCCAGCCCCATCATGGTCTCGGACATCGCGGGCTTCGTGTCCCCGGCCTCGTTCCAGCTCACGGGCCTGGCGGACGGGACCTACTATGTGCGCGTCTTCCGGGATGCCAACGGCAACATGGTGCGCGACCCCGGCGAGCCGGCCGGCGCTTTTGGCGCTTCCGTGAGCTCGCCTACGGCCATCAGGATCACGGGCGGGGTGAGCAGTCAGCCCGGAGGCGTCACTGTGACCATGACCGACCCGGTCGCGGGCGCGGTCAAGGGCGCGGTCCTCTACGAGGGGGCCCTGGCGGGCTCCATCCGCGTCGAGGCCGGACAGTGCCGCGACAACCAGGCGCAGTGCGACCCGCTGCGCGACCTCAGCCTGCGGGCCGTGGCCTCCACGGGCGCGTCCGGGGCCTACGTCCTGGACTTCCTGCCGCCCGCCACCAACTACTACATCAACGCCTACCTGGACACCAACCTCAACCGGGCGGCGGATGTGATGGAGCCCTTCGTCTCCTCCGGCCCGGTCAGCGTCATCGCCAGTTCCACCCGCACCGTCAGCTTCCTCCTGCGCGATCCCAACTCGGGCGCCCCCGGCGACGGCACCTTGCGCGGCCTGGCGGACTACGGCGGCGCGCAGGCCGGCCAGGTCTGGATCGGCTTCTCGCGCTCGCCGAACTTCACCTTCTTCGAGTACACCCTGCAGAAGCCGGCCACGGGGACCTATGAGAGGACCGGCGTGGTCAGCGGCGCCACCTACTACATGGCCGCCTTCCTCGACGTCAACGGCAACGGCAGCCCGGATTTCGAGCAGGGCGAGCCCACCAGCCCCGGAGCGCCCGAAGGCTTCGCCGGCACGCCGAGCTTCGACAGTCCTCCGATGATCTTCGTGCCGCTCTCCGGCTCGGCCACCGCCAACGTGACCCTGCAGGACCCGCCCTCGGGCGAGATCCGGGGCGTCATCAGCTACAGCGGCTCGGCTTCGCCCAGCGCCAAGCTCGTGGTGGAGGCCTGGATGCCGGGCTGCCACGGACCCAGCTGCGGACGGCGCCGGCTCATCGACCGGACGGGCGGGGGGCAATCCTTCCCCTACGTCCTGGAGTTCCTCGACGCCGCGACGAATTATTACGTCAACGCCTTCGTAGACTCCAACTTCAGCAACAACAGCGACTACGGCGAGCCCTTCGGCTCCTACGGCCCCTGCATGGGCCAAGGGGTCTGCGGGACGCCGGTCTCCGTGTCCTCGGGGACGGACGCCTATCCGACCTATGGCGTGGACTTCATGGTCCAGGACCCGGGCGGTTTCGGAGGCGGCGGGGCCACCGCCGGCCGCATCCGCGGCAACGTCGACTACCTGGGGACCCAGAGCGGGCCGATCACGGTGCGCTTCTTCGACGACCCGGACTTCCAGGGCCTGCCGCTCTTCACGGACACCTACAGCCTGCCTCCCGGTCCCGGCGAGGTCTTCTACGACCGGCAGTTCCTGCCCCTGGGGACCTACTATCTCGACGCCTACCGGGGCGAAGGCCCGTATAACCCCACCTACCACGCCTACGGCAGGCTCAACAGGGGCGGACCCGTCATCCTGACCTCGTACTGGCCCCAGAAGTGGGCTGAGTACGGCGACATCACGGACCCGGGCGCGGGCGGCAGCGTCAATGTCTTCTCCGGCGATTTCACCGTCCCGGCCGGGGCCAGGTTCGACGGCGGTGCCTCGGACCTCGGCGCGATCGTGGTGGCCACCAACTCCTACATCTATGTGGAGGGCATCAGCAAGCAGTTCAGCGGCGAGCAGACCCTCGGGGTGCGCTACAGCCCCACCGGGGCCATGATCTCCTCGGGGACCCTCCTGGACGGCAGCAGCATCGACGGCATGCCCGCGGTCGACTCTTCGGGCCGGTACTATCTGGGCTTTGCGGACGAGACTTACGGGCAGAACTGGTCCTCGACCGGCACCATCACGCAGTACAGCCCCGGCCTGGGCTTCCTCCAGAAGGCGACCTTCCCCGGCCATGGCTCCATGCGGGCGCTCTCCCATTGGAACGGCTACCTCTACGCCGTGGCCAAGACCACGACCCAGCCCAAGGCCCTGCGCTTCCTCAAGATCGACCCCGCCACCTTCGTGATCGTCGCCACCGCCACGGTGAGCCTCCCCGGCATCCCGGAGAATTCATTCCCGACTCCCCAGTCCATGGGCTTCGACGCGGCCGGGAATTCCTACTTCTACGCGGCCACGGACAGCGACGACGCGCTCATGAAGTTCAAGTTCCTGGTCAAGGTGACCCCGGCTCTGGCCGTGCAGGTCAAGGACATCACCAACCTCCCCGCCCTGCCGTTCTGGGGAGTCCACCTTGCGGTCTCCGCGGCCGGCGCCGTCTATCTGACCGCCTCTCCCAAGGACCCCAACGCCTCGGGCCAGCCCTATGCGGCGCTCTACAAGTTCGACTCCGGCCTGAACCAGCAGGCCTCGGCGACCTACGCGCCCATCGTCAAGCACTTCAGCGGCGGCATGGGCAACATCGGCATCGACCCGGTCACGGGCAGCGTGCTGATGGCCTGGGAGGCGCCGGTCAACGGCGGCGACTTCGCGGTGCTGCGCTACGACTCCAACCTCAACTTCATCAGTTCCCGGACCTTCGACGGCTTCAACAACACCCTGGAGGACATCCCCTTCAGCCTGTCGGTGCAGAACATCAACAGCGTGCTCGTGACCGGGGCCGTCAACAACGGCAAGGACCTGGACTTCACCACCATCAAGCTCGACATGGCGGCCGCGGGCGCCGTCAGCGCCGCGGGGCAGACCGTTGCCATCACCACGGCCAACGCCGTCAACGCCATCTGGGGACGGCTGGCCTACAACGGGACCATGGTCACCTCGGGCACGGTGCGCGCCGTGCTCCTGGGGCCCGACCCCGCCGACCCGGCGCGGGAGATCCCGATCCGCTTCTCCTCCATGCCGTTCAGCAGCCTCCCCAGCCAGTACCTGTTCAACAACCTGCAGTGGGGCAACTACCGCATCCAGGCCTTCATCGACCCCAACGGCAACCTGGTTCCGGACGCGGGCGAACCTGTCGCCTACACCACGGCCACGGGCGTCTACTTCTCCAGCTTCACCATCCCCAACCTCAACCTGACCTTCTGCGACCGCCGGGTCATCACGGAAGGCGTCGAGGTCAGCCAGTCCTTCACCACTGCGGACTGCCCGGCCCCGGACCGCGCCGGCTCCTACCAGCGCCTCTACACCTTCCCGGGCGTGCGCGGCCAGCCGGTCACGCTCAGCATGACCGGCGTGGGGTTCTACGGCACCTCCCTCATGCTCTACGGGCCGGACGGCAGGCTCCTGCTCACGGACGACGGCTCGGCCGGCAACGGCAACTCCCGGATCACGAACTTCGTCCTGCCCGTCGACGGGCTCTACACCGTCGCGGCCGCGCCCTACATGCCGGGCACCACCGGCGCCTTCAAGCTCATGCTCCAGGGCTCCGACGCCACCTTGGGCTCCATCTCGGGCAAGGTGGACTACCTGGGCAGCCAGGGCGGCCAGATCGTGATGGCGGTCTTCACCAGCACGGACTTCGATAATTCCGAGCCTGCCGCCTGGCAGGTCCTGGCCACCACCCGCCTCTTCACCTTCGCCGGCCTGCCCACGGGCACGACCTACTACCTGGGCGCCTTCCTCGACGTCAACCAGAACCTGGGCCCGGACCCCGGCGAGGAGGGGGCCAACTACGGCGGCACCGAGGGCAACAACTGGGGCCCGGCGCCCATCTACCTGCAGAGCGGCCGCAACGTCTACGGCGCGGACATCACCATCCATCCGGTCTTCATCTCCAGCCAGGCCTACGTGACCGGCCTCATCACCTACGGCGGCACCCGCTTCGGCAACGTGCGCGTGGAGCTCTGGCCCAGCGCGGACTTCCAGGGCCAGCCCACGGCCGTGCGCGACCTGCCCAACGGGCCGAGCTCCTACGACGCCGCCGTGCCCGGCGGGGTCTCCTACTTCATCCGCGCCTACATGGACCTCAACGGCGACTTCCGGCCGGACGCGGACGAGCCCAAGGGCTTCTACTCGCCCAGCGGCCAGGGCGCGGAGCCTCTCTACGCGGCCCCCAACGCCCAGCTCGTCAACATCGACCTGGTCATGAGCGACCCCTGGGACGCGAGCGGCGCGGGCGCGGCCGGCGAGGGCCGGGCCGCGGTGGCTCCCAGCACCGTGGCCGCGGGCGCCCAGATGTTCTTCGCCACCATCACCTACACGGCCGGCGCCGCCGGCATCGCGGTCAACGGCCGCGTCGGCTTCGTGGTGCCGCAGGGCTTCGCCTGGCCGGAATGGACGACGGTGGTCCCCACGGTGCTCAGCGGCGCGGCGACGATCTCAGCCATCCAGAAGCTGGGCCAGTCGGCCTTCGTCACGGTCACGGCCAACGGCATGGCGGAGGGCGACCAGCTCCAGTTCGTCTACGGCCCGGCCTGGGTCCCCTGCCAGTCCTCCACCATGACCTTCTCCGTGGTCAGCGCCCAGAACGACCTGGTCACCCCGCAGCCCCTGTTCCAGGGCACCACCAACCTGGCCGTGGCGGTCCTGCCCGGGCCGCCGGCCTTCGTGCAGCCCGCCAACCCCTACTTCTCGCTGCTCAGCGGCGGCCTGTCCTCCGCGCAGTCGCTGGAGACCCGGGACATGTGCGGCAACAAGACGCCGATGGAGGCTCCCTTCACCGCGTCCCTGCGCGCCCGGCGCTATAATCCGGCCAACTACAGCTTCGACCTCTTTGACGACACGGTCGGGCTCTCCACCGCGCCGAACGTGGCCTTGTCCACGGACGCGGGCGTGGACTTCGCGGCGGGCAAGTCCTCGGCTCCGTTCTACGTGATGTCCGTTTCCACGGGCTTCCACAACCTGGAGGTCTTCTTCGACCTCAACGGCCCCACCACCTACTATTACGGCTTCAACGTCCTGCCCGCCAACGCCCTGACCGGCGTCGCCGTGGCGACCTATCCGACCACCTCGGGCGGCGTCAACGTGACCATCGTGCCCAACGGCAGCGGCTCCCAGGACCAGGCCTTCTTCTACTTCAGCCTGGGCGACCCCAACCAGGACTGGCATGTGCTGCTCAGCTCCGTGCCCTTCAAGGAAGGCGTCTGGCCCACCCCGGTCTGGGAGCGCTGGGGCTGGGGCAGGCCCGCCCTGGGCGCCATCGCCTGGGACGGCCGCTACAGCCCCTGGATGAACAACGGCAGCCGCGTGCCCAGCGGCCTCTACTACGTGCGCGTGGAGGTGGGCGGCTACGGCGGGGTCAAGGACGAGCGCCTGAGCGTGCGCGTCAACGTGCCGCAGGTCGCGGGCCGCTTCTACGACCTGGGCAACGGGTCCCCGCCCTACGCGCCCCTGCCCGGCGCCCGCGTCGACATCTACGGCCCCAACGGCTCCCTGTACACGCAGAGCGCGGCGGACGGCACCTACTACCTGCCCGGCGTGGCGGCCGGGACCTACAACTTCTTCGTGGGCCGCGAGGACTTCCTCGACGGCAGCCTGAGCGTCACCGTCACGGCCGCGGGCGTGGTCTCCACCTTCACGGCCCTCTCCCCGGCGGTCACGGGCTACATCAACGCCAGCTCCGGCCTCGACGTGCTCATGAAGCGCGCGCCCGTGCTCTCTGTGGTGCCCACGATATCGAGCACCACCTTCGGAGTGGCCTTCTCGAGCCAGACCGACCAGTGGGGCAGCGTCATGGTGCGCTCCTCGGCCACTGCCGCCTTCCAGCAGACCCTGTTCTCGCCCATCCGCCTGCCGGCCGGGACCACGACCTTCGACGACGGCGGCAAGTGGGACATCGGCCTGTCCACCTTCGTGATCCGCACCACGATCAAGTTCAACGTGGAGGTCGGGACCTACACGGTGGAGGGCTACTTCGCGGGCTTCGACAGGTCCACGGGCACGGTCTACGTGGGCGCCGACGGCGCCCGGCTGGTCCTGTCCCAGTTCAGCCGCAAGGGCAGCATCTCGGGCACCGTGACCCTGCCCGGTGGGGGCAACCCGGACGGCCGCTGGGTCTCGGTCAACGCCGTCTCCGCCTCCAGCCTGACGGTCCTCAACGGCGGCGGCGGCGGGGCCTACCTGCCTGCCGGCATCCTGACCGGCCAGTACCGCGTCTCCAACCTCGACGCGGGGAGCTACCTGCTGCGGGCCAACGTCCAGGGCTTCTCCTCCGTGTCCTCCGGACCCATCTCGGTGCCGGTCTCCAGCGACGTGGCCAACATCAACTTCCCGGTCTTCCCGGCCGGCCGGCGGATCCAGGGCACCGCGACCATCAACGCCGACACCACCGGCAGGACCCTCGCCCTCTACGTCAACGCCTGGTCCCCGGGCTCCATGAACTTCGGCTCCACCGTGGTCTACCGCTCGGGCGGCGGTCCCGGCCTGAGCCTGGCCTATGAGTTGAACGGCCTCGACTCCGGGACCACCTATCAACTCTACGCTAACCTCAGCGGCGCCGAGGGCCTCAAGCTGGACGTCGCGGAGGGCCTGCCCCTGCTGGTCTACACCGCGGCGGCCGTGGAGACCAGGGACTTCACCTTCATCCAGAGCTCCGGGGTCATCATCGGGACCATCACCCTGCCTTCCGGCCAGGGCGACTTCGGCAACGTCTCCATGAAGGGCGAGGTCATCGCTTCGGTGCGGCCTTCCGAGGTGGGGCATCTCTTCGAGGTCCGTTCGGTCACGGACCCGGTCGACGGCCTGGGAGACTTCACCTGCGTGGACACCGGCCTGCCGCCGGATCCGACCGGGGCCTGCCCCACCACCAATATCGCCACCTTCACCGTGTCCAACATGAACACGGAGACCTACGATCTCACCTTCTTCTACCGCACCACCGGACAGACCCACAAGATGCGGCTCTCCGTGGTCAACGGCTCGACCACGACGGTGAGCCTGGACCTCTCGGGGCAGACCTACTCCATCTCCGGCGCCATCACCAACAACATCACCAACCCGCTCTTCAACACCAATCCCAAGATCGTGGCCAACGCCCCCTTCTACAAGCCCGCGGGCTGGCCCACGGACAGCTCCTCGAGCTCCGCGCGCGTGCTCGCCATCCGGCAGGACCCGGAGCGCTACAACGTGGCCATCTCCACGGTCTTCGACCCGGTCAACACCCGCGTGGGCTTCCTGGCCCAGAGCGGGACCTTCACCATCAGCAACGTCCCGTCCGGCATCTACTACGTGCGCACCACGGACCTGCGCGCCTGCGCCACCTGCGGGATCGCCGTGCCCTCGGTCGGCGGCATCGTGCGCGTCTCGACCAACATCGTCAACCACAGCCTGACGCTCAGCGACGGCTTCTCGGTCTCCGGCGCCATCTCCATCGACGGCGGCATCCGCGACGCCCGGGTCTGGCTGCTCAAGGTGCGCAACCGCCGCCAGGAGGTCGTGCGCTCGACCATGGTCTACCTCGGCGACGCGGCCGCGGGGCTCATGGCCAACTCCGTGGACTACCGCTTCACGAACCTGCCGGCGGGCGAGTTCTATACCCTGACCGCAGAGGGCCTGCTCTATCCCATCAAGTACGTGGGACCGCCCCTCCAGTTCCCCAACGCCGGGCTCTCGGCCAGCGGCCTGGCCTCCAACCTGACCGGGCAGAACCTGACCATGAAGCAGGCCGCCTACATCATCGGCCGCCTCAAAGACATGAACACCGGCGAGCTCGTCACCGCCAACAACGTCGGGCTCCTGGCGCCGTCCTTCGCGGTCTCGGCCACGGCCAATCCGTGGGTGGAGGGCGGTTACGTGCTGGCCGCCTCCTCGGTGTCGGGACGGCCCTTGGTCTACGACGCGCAGGGCAACCTGATCGTCCGCGTCGGGCCGCTCTTGCCCGAGGTGTCCTACGACCTGCGCCTGGCGCAGACCAGCTGGGACACCGGGGCCATGCTGCAGGGCAGCCAGAACTACGCCCCCAAGGTCATCAGCGGCATCAAGCCCGGTGCTGGCGAGGTCCGGGACCTGGGCGTCATCGAGCTCAGCCAGGGCCAGTCCATCACGGGCCTGGTGCGCGCCACCGCGACCTGGGCCGCCCTGGGCGGGCTCAAGGTCGCGGCCAAGCCCTCCTTCGGCTTCGTCGAGATGAACGTGCAAAGCTTCACCAACGGCTCGGGCCGCTACACCCTCTGGGTCTCCACCTCGGTCTCCAACCAGTTCGACGTGACCGTGGCCCCGCGCGACGGCAACCAAGCCTCCGACGGCGTGCGCTACGGCGAGCGGACCCTGCGCAACGTCATCGTCTCCACCAACCCGGTCGACTTCGTGCTCCAGCCGCTCGCGGGGGCGGTCACGGGCTACGTGGTGGTCGTGGACTCCGTCACCGGCGGGGAGCTCTCCTATCCCTTCGGCGACAAGCGCGGCTATCCGGCCGCGGCCATCAACCTGCAGCCTGCGGGCATCGTGCCCCTGAGCAACCCTCTGGGCGACATCGAGGCCATCACGGACGCCACGGGACGCTTCGACGTCCCCGGCCTGGCCACCGGCACCTACAGCCTCATGGCCACCAGCCTGGGCTACATGGTCGGCAAGGCCACGGTGACGGTGGTCGCGGGCGGCTTCCGCATCTACACGGGCTCGGACACGCCGTCGAACTACCTGCCCGGCAACACCGTGGTCCTGACCCGCGGCGCCAGCGTGACCGGCCGCATCCTCAAGTCCGACGGCTCCGCGCCCAACGACACCGAGGTCGGCGGGGTGGCGGCGGCCAACTTCGCGGCCAACGAGTTCGTCATCGGCTCCGTGGATGTGGACCCGGCGGCCAAGACGGTCCAGTCCTACACGATCTCGGGCTTCAAGACCGGCATCTCCTACGACATCATCATCCTGCCCAGGGACAAGGGCGACAGCGTCAACCAGCCCGTGGAAGGGACCGGCATCAGCTTCACCGTCGCCGAGGCCACGGCCACCAAGAACATCAACCTGACCTACCTCTCCGCGCCGCTGGACTGCGTGCCGGCCTCCAAGAAGGCGCTGGGCAACAACCAGTACCAGATCAAAATCGAGTGCAACAAGGCCCTGCGCAAGAAATACGCCTCGGACGACGACCTCGAAATCCTCCTCACCACGGCGACGGCCGCGGGCCAGATGCTGGGCGCGGAGAAGGAGATCGCCTCGAACCGGCGCCTGCTGACCTGCGTCTACCGCGCGGCCGCTGGCGAGGTCAACTTCAGCATCCGGATCCGGGCCTACTCGCAGGACGTCGACCCCAAGACCGGCGGCAACTTCTACCTGGACAAGACCTTCGCCTTCTACGCGGGTCTGGACTCCAACGCCACCAAGAAGGTCTCCAACATCCAGGGCGGCTCGCTCGAGCTCGAACCCACGGCCGACGACGAGCTCCTCGGCCTCTCCGAGCGCGCCAAGGTGGATCTGCCGCCGGGCGCCTTCCAAGACGACTCCGGAGCGGTCATCTCGTCCAACACCGTCGAGCTCGGCCTGGCCAAGGGCCGCGACCAGACCCAGGCCACGGCCCTGGCCGTGCGCGCCCTGGGCTACGTGCCCGAGAGCGTCAAGGTGCTCTCGAACCTCGCCGCCTATCCGCCGGAGATGGCCGCGGCCATCGGCGCCTACCGGACGCTCGCCAACTCCACCAGCACGGTGGGCGGGGCCAACCCGCTGTCCTCCTTCTACAACATCTTCCTGCCCGCGGGCATCCGGCACCAGCTCAAACAGAGGGCCGACCTGACCTTCTCCTACTCCACCGCGCTCTCGAGCTCGGCGGCGGCCGACCCGAGCAAGATCAACGTCTACTTCTACAACGCGGTGCTGGGCCAGTTCGTCCTCGAGCAGACCAACCGGCGGCTCGACGAGGCCAACAAGACCATCACCGTGAGCGTGGACCACTTCTCGGCCTTCGTGGTCCTCGACGGCGCGCCGGCCCTGGTGGCTCCCGGAACCCTGAACACGTCCCAGATCATCGCCTTCAATTTCCCCAATCCGTCGGACTGCGTCGTGCACGCCACCATCCTCAGGGACTCCAACGTCGGATTCGGCGCCGGAGTCAACCACGACCCCTTCCTGGGGACGATGATCCGGTACTCCCTGCCCCCGGGCCCGGCGGCGCAGACCACGATCCGTCTCTACACCGTCGCGGGCGAGCTCGTGCGCAAGATCGACCAGGGCCAGGTGGCGGGCTTCACCACCAACTACTATCCGTGGGACTGCACCAACACGGGCGGCCGGACCGTGGCCTCGGGCGTGTACATCGGTGAGGTGCAGTGGGGCAACCAGCGCAAGTTCTTCAAGATCGCAATCATCAAGGGCAGCGGGCTATGAGGAACCTGATCCTGACGGCGGCGGCGCTCCTGGTTCTGGCCTCGGCCAGGCCGGCCTGGGCCGTGAGCCAGCAGGCCGGCACGGCCGGGGCCCAGTTCCTCAAGCTGGGCGCCGGGGCCCGGGCCGGAGGCATGGCGGACAGCTTCGCGGCCATCGCCGACGACGCCGACGCGGCCTACTACAACCCGGCGGGCCTGACCCAACTCCAGGGGACCCAGCTCGCGGGCGCGCATACCCAGCTCTTCCAGGGCATCAGCTACGAGGCCGTGGACTTCGCCGTGCCCTTCGGCCGCGAGGAGGGGTATTCGCGCCACGCCCTGGCCGTCGGCATCTATTATCTCTCCGTGGGCGACATCGAGCGGCGCACCTCCGACTCCACGGACCGGGTCGGGACCTTCGGGGCGTCGGACGCGGCCTACGCCCTGAGCTACGCCCACGCCTTCGGGCGCAGCCTCGGCCTGGGCCTGACCGGCAAGTACATCGCCCAGAGCATCGACTCCTACAGCGCGCGCAGCTACTCGGCCGACGCCGGGGTGCTCTACCACCTCAACCCGGAGGGCGACCGGCCCCTGAGCCTGGCCGCGGTGGTCAAGAACATGGGAGGCAAGTCCGAAGGCTTCGTGGCCGGCAACAGCGACCAGCTGCCCCTGAGCATGACCGCCGGCGCGGCCTGGCGCCTCGTGCCCAAGAAGTTCGTCCTCGACCTTGAGGCCGCAAAGTACCGCGACAGCGGCCTGTTCGGCAGTCTGGGCGGTGAGTACACGCACGCCTTCAACGATAACGTCTCCGGCGGCCTGCGCTTCGGCTACTCCACCCAGCGCAAGGACATCGACGGCCTCAACGGCATCGCCCTGGGCGGCGGGCTCAACTTGCGCAAGGCCTCTTTCGACTTCGCCTGGCAGCCTTTCGGAGTCCTGGGCAACACCTTCCGCTACTCCCTCCTCATCCGCTTCTGAGCGGATAGGCGGATAGGGGGTCAGGTCTTGAAATTTGATATTTGAAACCCGTATGTCAAATTTCAAGATCTGACCCCAAAAAAGTCGTTTTAAATCATTATTTCATGTAACAAAAGTCATATTGACGCTCCTGGGGGGCGCTGTTACACTGAGTGCAGCCACCCAGGCGCCAATGACGAATCTCCTGCGCGCGGCGTTTATTTTCTCATCCCTACTGGCAGGGGCGGCTCCTGTCTGCGCCAAGGACTCCGGGATGCTGCGGGAGGTCTCCGGGGTCGTCCAGGTCCAGAATCGGGGGGCCGAGGGCTGGGTCCTGGTGCGGCGCGTCCCCCTGCCGCTGTCCGCGGGGGACCGCGTGCGCACCGGCTACGGGGCCCGCGCGGTCCTGGACTGCTCCGACGGGTCCCGCCTGGAGTTGGGCGGCAGCGCCGCGATGACCCTCGTCGAGGATTCCCGCTATCGCGTGGCCGTGGAGCTCGAGGGCGGGCCTTTGAAGGCCGAGGCCAAGGCCGACCCCCTGCGCAGCTTCCAGCTGCGCACTCCCGCGGCCCTGGCCACATTGCGCGGAGCCAAGGTCGAGGTGAGCCTCGAGGTGCGCCTGGGCGGGCGCACCGTCATCGACCTGCACAAGGGACTCCTGGGCGTGGAGGACCGGCACGGGGCGGCGGTGCTCCTGCACCCCAACGAGCGGCTCGAGGTGGACGCGGCCGGCATGGGCCGGGCGGATCCCCTGCCGGCCCCCCGCGAGAGGCGCCGGCTGCGCTTCCACGAGCTGATGCAGCGCGAACTGGCCCTGGACCAGGCCCAGGACATCGAGCAGTCGGCCGCGGCGCGGGAGATCAAGCTCGCCGAATACCAGCAGGGCAAGGCCTTCATCGACCTCAACGGCGTCCGGGTCCGGGTGGAGGAGTTCATGCTGCGTCCGGCCGCGGACCAGTTCAAGCTGGTGGTCCTCAACGGCCACGGCTCGTCGCTGGGCTACTTCTATTCCCAAGGCACGTTCAACCGGAACCTGCCGGCCGACCTCTCCGTCCCCTTCTCCCAGCTCGCGGGCCGGTCGGGGACGGCCCCGGACTACTGGCTCACGGCCTTTCAGACCGGCCGCTCCAACGGCGTTGACTCCGTCGTGGAGATGGGGCAGGGCGGACACCCCGTGGACCTCAACGGCAACGCCGAACCCGGCGACGACGTGGCCTGGCTCTTCGACCGCGACTCCGGCGCCTACGTCTCCGTGGCGGGGCAGCCCGTGTTCCAGACCTTGTTCGACCGCTACGGCCTCTACGTCAACGGCGGGCTCAAGCACGGCTGGTCTGGGGTGAACCTCCAGAGCCGCGAGGCCCAGCAGGCCGCGTTGTCTACGACCAACGATCCCATCACCGGAGCGCTGCTGCCGGGGCTCCTGCCGGTGCGCGGCGTGAACACCACCTATCCTTCCGGAGGGGCGGAGCAACTCGTCACCGAGTCCTACAACGACGGGACCTTCATCCAGTGGCGCAACCGGGCCTTCGATTTCGGCGGTGCCGCAGCGGTCCCGGGAGGGGCGGGTCCGGCGTTCAAGGCCGGGCTGGCGCGCTGGGGCTTCCAGCAGACCATCACCGCCTCCGAGTTCGGGGGGCGCAGCATAGACCTGGTGATCGCGCCCAAGGTCCTGCTGCAGTCGGAGCTCCTGCCATGAGACGGCTCCTGGCCCTGGCGTGGATCCTGGCCGCCCCTGCGGGCGCGGTCGAGGTCGACACCCTCTTCAAGGCCCAGGTCCTGGGCGGCCAGTACTTCTTCTCGGGCCAGAAGTCCGACCTGGCCGGCAACGCCTCGGTTCTGGCGGCGCCGGCCCTCAAGTTCGGCGAGGAGTTCGCGCTCCTGCCCGTGGCGCAGGCCTCCTACCAGGGCGCCAAGAGGATCGTGGACCTGGCCGGCGCCGGCACGCTCTTCCAGGAGCAGATGGACTACCGCGCCGCGGCGCGGGCCGTCTGGGCCCCCCGGGATTCCCCGTGGCGCCTGAAGCCCTCCTTCACCTACAAGTACGAGCTGCTCAAGGAGACCAAGGACGAAGACTGGGGCGGCGGGCTCTTCGACTATCAGAAGTGGTCTTTCGGGACCGAGGCCGAATACGTCTGGCGCGAGCCCTTCTCCTGGCGCCTGGGGGTGGACTACTACGAGGTCAGCTTCCCGAACTACACCAGCCTGGAGTCCCAGGCCGCCCTGCAGTTCCAGGGCCAGAGCCTGGCCCGGGAGCTGGTCGGCGACCATGTCCTCGACACCCAGAACGTGGGCGTGAGCCTGGCCCTCGACGGCCCCCTGCACGAGCGGGTGACCTGGGAAGGGTCGGCGGCCGTCACCTACCGGCGCTTCCCGCGCCAGCGCGTGGTGGACTCGGTGGGGGGACTCACCGGCGACTCCCGCCAGGACGTCTATACCGCGGCCCGGCTCGCGGCCCGCATGCCCGCGGAGCTCAACCGGGACCTGCGCGTGCTCGGCGCCCTGGAGCTGGGCTTCGCGTACAACGCTTCGGACCAGAACAGCTACGACGCTGCCGGCGTGCGCTACACCCCGTACTACTACAACTACGGGGAGTGGCGTCTGGAGCCGTCTCTCAAGTTCCTGGCCGGGCCGCAGGGGCCGGGGACCCGCCCCATGGTTCTCGAGCTCACC
The DNA here is from genome assembly GCA_016212825.1 of Elusimicrobiota bacterium. Classification (GTDB taxonomy): domain Bacteria; phylum Elusimicrobiota; class Elusimicrobia; order UBA1565; family UBA9628; genus UBA9628. The sequence goes on from JACRDS010000026.1 coordinate 32,439, forward strand.
GGCTCCTGGTGGCGCCGGCGCTATCCCTACCGGACCGCCCAGGACGCGGCCGGGGCCTACGGCAACGGCGGCCTGCACACGGCCGGCTGGTCAGTGGGGGCGAACCTGAGCTATCCCATGCTGAGGCGCTGGAGCCTCGTGCTCGACGCCCGGCTCGCCCGGACCTCGTCCAACCAGGATTTCGAGCAGTTCTACCGCTACAACTATTCCTCGGCGAACTACCTCTTCGGGGTCAGCTACGAATACTAAGATCAAGCTGAGCGCGCTCCTGGCCGCGGCCTGCCTCTTCCTGGCGGGGGGGGCGGCGTCTGCCAGGACCTGGACCGGCGGCAACGGCGACGGGAACTGGTCCCAGCCGCCCAACTGGAACCCCATCGGGGTCCCGATCATCGGCGACGACGTGATCATCGACATGAGCACCACCGTCTTCATCTCGGCCGGCGCCGCGATCCCGCCGCTGAATTCCCTGACCCTGGGCGACGCCGGGGGCAGCTTCGCGCCCACCCTCTGGCTCTCGACCGGGATCGCGGTCAGCGGGCCGGGCGGCGTGTCCCGCTTCTACGCCGGCGCGACCCTCCTCGCCGATACCTCCGCGCAGCTGACCTTCACGAACCTGGTGCTGGCCGCCGGCTCGAGCATCACCTACACCAGGCCCGGGGCGTCCGGCCCGCCGCCGGCCGGCTCCGGGGCCTTCATCAACCTGCGCATACTCGATACCCTGACCGTGCAGGCGGGCGCCACGATCACGGCGTACGGCCTGGGCTATCCCGCGGTGGGCGGCCCGCAGCCCGGCGCCACCGCCATCTACGGAGGCGGCGGGGGCGGACACGGCGCGGCCGGAGGCCTGGGCGGCCAGCCCGGGGCGGGCGGCGGCGTCGGCGGCCAGTCCTACGACGCCCTCATCACGCCCGGGGACTACGGCTCCGGCGGAGGCCTGGGCGCGAACATCCGCCCCGCCGCGGCGGGCGGCGGCTTCATCCTCATCGATGCCGGCAGCGCGACCATAGACGGCCTCATCACCGTCTCCGGCGCCGACGCCCCGGCGGCCGCGGACTGGGGGGGAGGGGGCGGCGCGGGCGGCGCGGTGCGCCTGCGCGCCGCCTACCTCTACGGGCAGGGCAGCATCCTGGCTGGCGGCGGGGCCGGCGGCTCCGGCGCGCTCGGCGGCGGCGGCGGCGGCGCGGGGGGCCGCATCGCCGTGGCCGTGACCGGGCCCTACGACACGCTGACCTCGACGCTGACCATCCGGCCCTGGGGCGGCGCGGGAGGCGGCGGTCCCGATCCCGGCGTGTGGGGCAGCACCGGGAGCGTGCACATGAACCCCGCGCACTGGACGGGAGGGGCCGGTCCCGCCTCCCCCAACGCCGTCTTCTTCGCCAACTGGTACGCCACCGCGCCGGCGGCGGGGGTCACGGTGGTGTTCGGCTCGTCGGGGACCACGGACTGCTTCTGGGACCTCCCCTTCACCGTGGTCATGGGCAGCGTCGCCCTGCTCGCCGCCTATCCGAGCACGGTCACGATCGCCAATAACCTCGCCGTGTCGGGTTCCTGGACCATGGCCGGCGGGACCGTGGCCATGACCGGCGGCCTGAACCTCTTCGTCGGCGGGGACGTGGCCCAGTCCGGCGGGCGCTTCGCCATGCCCGCCGGGACCTTCGTCCTTTCCGGGAACAACCCGCAGAACGCCTCCTTCACGCCGGACTCCTTCTTCAACAACTTCACGGCCAACGCGCCGCCCGCCGGGGTCGGGAACCTCAACCTGCTCTCCGACCTGGCCGTGCGCGGGAACATGGGGGTGGGCCTCAACAACACGCTGGTCCTGGGCGCGGGGCGGACCCTGCGCGTGGGGGGCAACTGGCCCTGGGTCGGCATGGGCCGCATCAGCGCCGACCCCGCCAGCCAGATCGTGGCCGACGGCAGCGCGGTCCAGATCTGGCAGACCCCTCCCAACGGGCTGGGGAGGCTCCGGGTCTCCAACACGGGCGGGGGCGTGAGCCTGGCCGCCGGGTCCTGGACGCTGGGCGGCCCCGGAGCGTCCAGCGAGCTGCTGGTCGACACCGCGGCGGTGCTGAGCATCGCCGGCTCCAGCCTGAGCGTCTCCGGGGACTGGCTCAACTACGGCTCGGTGGACGTCTCCGCCAGCACCGTGGCGTTCATCTCCGCCGCCGCAGACCAGTACATCGTGGCGGGAGCCTCCTTCAACATCGTGGCGGTCAACAAGCCGGGACGGACCCTCTCCCTTTCCACGGAGGCCGTGGTGGCCAGCTCCGTGAGCGTCAACGGCGGGACCTTCGACCTGCTCTCCTCCACCATCACGGTCGGGGGGGACTGGCTCCAGACTCCGGCCGCCCTGGTGCGCGGGGGGGCGAGCACGGCGATCTTCAGGGGGACGCGCAGCCAGAGGCTGACCCTCCTGGCGGGCAGCTCGTTCTACAACCTCATCTCCTCGGCCAGCGGGTCGGCGGTCATCCTGTCGAGCCACCTGGTGGTGGCCAACCGGCTGGAGGTCGGCGGCGGCACCCTGCAGATCTCGAGCCGCACGGTCCTGGTCCTGGGGGACGTGGCGCAGGGCCTCGGCTCCACTGTGGTCAGCGGGGGCTCCACCGTCACCCTGGCGGGCGCCGCCCCCCAGAGCCTGGGCGCCTGGGCCCTGGACACCGTGGTCATAGACAACAGCGACCCGGCCGGCGTGCGGCTGAGCACGGACCTGGTCGTGGGCTCCAGCTTCACCATCCTCTCCGGCCGCGCCTTCGACGCGGCGGACCGGCGCCTGACCATGCGCGGCTCGGGCTGGCAGACGGCCGGCGCGGTCTACCTCTCCTCCAATCCGGCCCATGCCGTGCGCTGGGACCCCGCGGGCGGCACCCTGTGGGTGGCGGCCGGGAGCACGGTCAACGCCCGCGTGACGGTCTCCACCAACGCGACGGTGCGGCTCCTGGGGGACCTGGACCTGCGCGGCTTCGGCAACCTCCTCGACGTCCAGGCCGGCGCCAGCATCATCAACGCCGCGGGCGGCTCGTCCATCACCTTCCACGACACCGCGGACCTGGCGCCCTCGGCGGGCGTGAACTGGACCTACGGCGGCAACGTCGGACAGTCCTGGCTCGTCTTCGAGGGGACGGGGTCGGCGCGCGGCGCCGCCATCTCCAGCAACACCCTGGGCAACCTCATGGTGCGGCTCTCCGGGGCGACCTCCACCTTCACCCATCCCGACCTGGCGCTCAGCAGCCACGTGGTGGTCGCCTCGGGCGTGTTCAAGCCGGCGGGGAACCGGACGCTCACCCTCAAGGGGGACTTCCTGCAGACCGGCGGCACCATCGACTACGTCTCCGCGGGCACGGGGACGGTGCGTCTGGCCGGCTCCGGTCCGCAGGCCCAGCGGGTCTCCCTGGCCGCCGGGCACGCCCTGCAGGCCTTCACCCTGGCGGGGTCGACGCAGGTCACGGCCCTCTCGGACCTCAACATCCGGGGCGACTTCCGCGTCCTGGGAGGCACCTTCGCGGCGGGCGCCAACATCCTGAGCGTGGGCGGCGCCTTCTACGCGCCTTCCTCCGCGGCCTTCCTGGCCCAGGGCAGCACCCTGACCCTGGACGGCGGCCGGAACATCCCCCCCGCGACCTTCCAGAGCCTGACCTACGCGGCCGGGCAGACGTTCCACGGCTTGAGCGTGGAGGTGTCGAGCGCCGCGTTCTCCGCGGGCTTCCAGGCCGACGCGTTCACGAGCCGCGTGGCGGGCAGCACCCTGGCCTTCGCCTCCGGAGCGACCTCCACCGTGGGCGACCTGCGCCTCTCCGGGAGCCCGGGCGGCGGCCGCATCATCCTGCGCCCCATCACCCCCGCCGTGCCCTGGCGCCTCGCCGTGCTGGCTTTCTCGAGCGCCTCCGCGGTGGACGTGTCGTCCTGCGACGCCTCAGTCGGCCTGACCGTGCAGGCCAACGACGGCAAGAGCCTGGATTCCGGCGGCAACAGCAACTGGAACTTCAAGCCCAGCCTCCGGGTCCTGCCGCCCGGCCCCCAGCAGGCCGGGACCCCCTTCGGCGTGGCCGTCCAGGCCGTGGATTCGTCGAGCAACCCGGTCGCGAGCGCCGCCTTCCCCGTGGCCCTGACCTGGACCGAGCTCTACGTCTCGACGCCGCCGCCCCAGAGCCTGGTCAACGGCGCCACGGTGTTCAGCAACGTGGTCCTGCGCACGGCCCAGACCACGACCATCTCCCCGCAGCCGGACGCCCAGGCCTATTCGGTCGCCGGGACCGCTGTCGCCGTCGGCCCCGGCCCGCTGGCGCGCCTGCAGCTGCTCCTGCCCGGGGAGAGCCCCCAGCCCGGCTCCTTCCCGGGCAAGGCGGGGCAGGTGGAGGTCATCGCCGCTGGTCAGCCCATCCTGGTGCGGGTGCGCGGCACCGACCCGTACTGGAACCTGGATCCCGTCGCGCCCGCCGACCTCGTGCAGGTCTCCACCACGGCCGCGCTGGCCTCCAACCTGCCCCAGAGCACGGCCCTCGCGGCGGGAGCCACGGCCTTCACGTCCGTGGTCTTCCTGTCCAGCGCCTCCGGGGTGACCCTGGCGGCCAGCGACCTGAGCAACGGCGCGGTCACGGGCGACGTCAGCACGGTCTTCTCCGTCTTCGCGGCCCAGTCCTCCTCGCCGACGCTCTCCATCTCCATCCCCGCCTACAGCCTGGTCCTGACCCTCGGCGGGGCCATCAGCGGGACGGCCGCGGACACGGTGGCCGTCTCCCGGGTGAGCGTCGCCGTGCAGCGCAAGGACAGCGGCCTGTTCTTCACCTGGATCCCGCCGGCCTTCGGCTCCGCTTCCCCGGTCTTCTCCACCGCCGCCGTCGTCCCCTACCTCGGCACTCCGGTCCAGTGGTCCCTGCCGTTCGCGGATGCCGCGCTCAGCGATCAGACCAGCTACTATGTCCTGGCCCGGGCGACCAACCCGAGCAGCAACCTGACCGTGGCGGAGAGCACCTTCACCTTCTCCACGTCGACCCTGCAGGGCGGCTCGGCTGCAGACGGCGGGGGCGCGGCCGTGGCGCTGACCAGCGCGGCCTACGGCTGCCAGCTCCTGGTGAGCACCGTGGTCTTCACGGCCGGGCCGCTGGGCATCTCCCCCGGCGGCGCCGTGGCGGTCCACTGGCCGGACGGCTGGACCCGGCCCCTGAGCACGGGCGCGGCCGACCCGCCGAGCGCTCCGGGCGTCCTCTTCGTGGGAGCGGCCGGATACTCCATCGATTTCAGCCCGCCGGCCGCGGGCAGCACGACGCTCGGGGACAACTGGGTCGTCTGGCGCCCCGGGGCGGGCCTGGCGCCGGGGGCGAGCGTCGTGTTCAAGCTCCTGGGGCTTCCGCCGGCCGGCCTCTCCGGCTCCGCCGCGGGCTTCCAGGTCCTGACCCAGGGGGGGCCTCAGGGCCGGCTCAAGTCCATCGCCGCGCCTCCCGCGCTGCCCCTGCCCGCCGGACCCGCGGCGCGCGTGGTCTTCGAGCCTTCCGGGCCCCTGGCCCTGGGCCTTCTGCAGGACTCGGCCACCATGCAGGTGCGCGTGACGGATCTCTGCGGGGCGTCCACGGTCACCGTGGCCATGACCACCGTGTCTTTGGCCGCGGGGGCGCCCGGCAACCCCGACTACACCGCGCTCTTCTTCTCCACCGGCGGGACCGCCCTGGCCGGGCCGAGCCTGTACATCCCGGTCGGCCGGAGCTCCTCATCCGCGCAGTTCTACTACCGGACCTCGACCGCCGGGGTCTCCTCCGAGCTGCTCATGGCCTCTGCGGTGAGCCTGAGCACCGCGCTGGTCCCCGCGGCCCGGCCCGTGAGCCTGCTCCCGGCCGGCGCGGCCTTCACCGGGGTCTCGGTGGACACGGGCGTGGCCACCCCGGGACTCTCGACCGTCACGCTGGCCGCGGGCGCTTCGTCGGGGGCCGTGGTCGGCTTCACGCCGCCCGACCTCTCCCTGCGCTGGACCGTGACCATATCGACGAGCCAGGCCGATCCCGTCCGCGCGGTGTTCCAGCGCTCCGGGACCGGCGACCCGGGGCGCTCCGTGGTCTGGACCGGCCTGGATGAGAGCGCCGCTCCGTCCCGCTGGGCCGCACCCGGCTCCTATGTCGTGCGCCTCTGCCTGGACGGCTGTGCCGTGGCGGACCGGTCCCTGAGGGTCGTCCTGTCCCCGGCGGCCTTCCTCTTCGGGACGGTGCGCTCGACCGGGGCCTACGCCGCGGTGCGGGCCTACGGCCCCGGGGCCTCCTACGGCAGCTTCGCCGCGGCCAGCGCCACGGGCTATTTCGAGCTCCGCGGCCTGCAGAACGGCGGCCTCTACACCGTCCAGGCCTCGACCACGGTCTCCTCCATGGGACAGTCCGTGCCCCTGAGCGTCTCCTCATCCGGCGTCACCGCCTCGGCCGCCGGCGTGGACATCGGGTCCATCCCCTCCCCCCCGCCGGCCCGGCTGCGCCCGGCCCTGCGCCGGCCCTGGGCCGCGCCCGGCGAGCTCTGGGGCTCGGTGCGGCTCCACGACGCCGGCTATGTGCGCACGGCTCTGGGGACCCTGCACTACTCTTCCGCGTCCATGAGCTCGGACGACGGCGCCCGGGCGTTCGGCGGGACCTCCAGCACCTGGACGGTGCTGGCCGCCCCGCCCGGAGTCTATGACGCCGAATTCAGCGTGCCCGGCGTCGGCCTCTCCACCCGGGTCGCGGGCCTCGCGCTGGCCGCGGGCACGCTCACCGACCTGCCCCTGAGCCTGGGGCGCAAGGCCGAGGTCTCCGGCTCCGTGGTCCTGCCGGCCACGACGACCTTCGGGGCCTGGGTGAGCGTGGAGGCCCGCCTGGCCGGGTCCAGCGTCCCGGCGGCCTTCGGCGGCGCCGCGGTCCCCTGCGCTTCCTGCGGGCCGGTCCCGGACCTCAAGAGCGCGGCCTACGCCCTCTACGGCCTCGACCCCGGGACCTGGACCTTCACCGCGCGCAGCCCGGGCCTCCTCGCGGCCTCGAGCACGGCCTATCTGGCGCAGGGCCAGGCCCTGGCGGGCCTGGACCTGGCGCTCTCCAGCGCGGGGGCGCTCTCCGGGTCCTTGACCGTGCGGGGCGACACCAGCGGTCTGGGCGGCAACTGCCCGGGCGGCGGCCCGGGCCTGTGCCTCCTCGCGGAGGCCTGGTCTCCGGCCACCTTCGCCGCGGCCTCGGCGCGCGTCGTCCTGAGCACGGGCCCGGCGCCCGCCGTCAGCACCTTCTCCATCGCGGGGCTCGCGGACGGGGAGTACCTGTTGACCGCGCGCCTGGGCGGCTACAACGACGCGCGCAGCAGCGCCTCCGTGGCGGGCGGGACGGGGACCGCAGCCCTGGTCCTGACGCGCGACGACGCGCATCTGGCCGTGGCCCTGCGCCTGCCCGGCGGGCCGCATCCGGTCTCCGACTTCCAGCGCGCGGCCCTGCTGCTGCGCCGCCCCGGCGCGGCGCCGCTGGTCATCCCGGACCTCACCGCGGGCACGACCGTGGACTTCCACCCGTCCAGCGCGGTCTGGCACTCACCGTCCCTGCCGCCCGGCGACTACCTCTGCGACGCCTTCTACGGCCGCACCGGGATGTGGGCCGGGGCCGGGGCGCTGCTGACCCAGGGCGCCACCGCGGTGCTGAGCCTGGACCTCTCCGCGGCCACCGCCTCCCTGCGCGGCCAGGTCTCCTGGGCCGGAGGCGTGAGCTTCGCCAGCGGCAGCTTCACGGTCAGCGTCTCTTCCCTCCCGGGCCTGGCCGCCTTCTCCCGCACCTCGCGCTACTGCCTCTTGGGCTCGACCGTGCCGGTCTCGGTCGCGGCCCTGCACCTGGAGCTGCTGCCGGTTCGGCCGCGCGCGGGAGTCCCGGCCGTTCTCTCCGGGCCGCTCTATCCGGCCCCTTCCACGGGCTGCGCCGCGCTGGCCCTCTCGGACCCGGACGGAGGCCCCAACCCCGCGCACGGCTACGTGGCGGCCATCGCGCCGGACGGCTCCTTCCTGTTCAGCGACGTCCCCCCCGGGCAGTACCTGTTGCGCAGCAACGCGGAGCTCGACGACAATCCGGGCGACGGAGCCGAGCTGGCGGTCGCGGCGCAGAGAGTGGTCGTCAGCACGGGCAGCGCGCCCGTGGCGGTGCGCCTGGAGGCCGGCTCCGGGATATCCGGAGCGGTGGTCCTGCCGCCCCAGACCAGCGTCAGCCGCGGCTTCAGCGTGGTCCTGCGCGACGCCGCGGGGACCGCCCTGGGCGAGGCCATAGCGGACACGGGCGGCACGGGCCGCGCCCCCTACCTCTTCGACCGGGTGGCCGACGGCTCCTACCTCGTCACGGTCCAGGACCTGGGGACTCCGGCCGCTTACGCGGGCGCGGCGCGGGCCGTGCAGGTGGCGGGACTGGCCTTGTCCGGCATCGACCTGCCCGTGTCCATGACCGGAGCCCTGCGCGGGCGCCTGGCCCTGGAGACCCAGCGTCCCGACGGCACCCGCGCCTTCGTCCTGCTCGGGCCCGGGGGCGAGGTCCTGCTGCCGGCGGATTTCCGCATCGAGGCGCACGCGGACCCCTGGTTCCCCGGCGGGTTCGGCGAAACGGCCGGGCTCGACGGCTCCGGGGCCTTCACGGTCTCGGGCCTGCTCCCCGGGATCTACGAGCTGCGCTTCCTCTCCGGCGACACGGCCGCCGGCGCGGCCTCCGGCGGGATCAGCCTGGCGCCGTCGCGCCTGCCGGGACTGGTCGTGGCGGGCGGCCGGACCACGGACGCCGGCACCGCGCGCCTGCTCTCCGGGGTGAACCTGCGCGGCCGGGTCGTCGACGCCGGGGGCGCGGGCATCGCCGGCGTGCCGGTGGCGGCCCGTCCCTCGTCCCAGCAGGGCGGCGGCGCGGCCGCGGCTTCGGCGTTGTCCGACTCCAGCGGGGCCTTCATCCTGGGAGGCCTCGACCCCCGGACCCGGTTCTACGACCTCACGGCCGCGGACCGGGGCCGCACCGCGCCCGGCGACTCCCTGGTCCCCTACCAGAGCGCCGCCCTCCTCGGGGTGGACCTGAGCTCCGCCCCCGCGCCGGTTCTGCGCCTGTCCCCCGCGCCCTATTCCATCCGGGGCCGGCTGGCGGCGCCGGCGGGAGGGCCGGCCCTGTCCTGGCCGTTCGGCTCCAGGGGCGTCTCGGCGCCGGGAGCGCTGGTCTCCCTGCAGCGCTACCGCGAGATTCCGGTGGAGAACCCGGTGGCCGACGCCGAGGCGCAGACCGGGCCCGATGGGGACTTCGTCCTGCCGGCCCTGGCCACGGGCACCTACCGGTTCTTCGCCTATGCCCAGGGCTACGCGGCCCTGGCCCGCGTGGCGGTGCTGTCCGGCGACCTGGACCTGGGGACCCTGACCTTGACCCGGGCGGCCATGCTCTCCGGGAGCCTGCGCCAGGCCGACGGCTCCGCGCCGAGCGCCTCGGAGGTGTCCGCGGCCGCGGCTGTGACCGAGGACCTGGGCGAAGTCCTCTTCGCGGACCTGGCCGCGGGCCCGGTGGCGCGCGGGGTCCCGGCCTACTCGGTCAGCGGCCTGCGGCCCGGAGTCCCCTACCGTCTGCTCCTGGTCGACGAGGGCGGCGCGGTGCAGTCCCCGCCCGAGGCGCAATCCGTGGTCATGAACTCGGCTTCGGAGTCGCGCGTCCTGGACGTCGTGTACCGTCCGACGCGGCCCCTGGTCAAGGCCGAGGCGCGGCGCAGCGGCGCCGGCCTGCGCCTGGCCTTCCAGCTCAGCCGCCCCCTGCGCAGCCGCACCGCGGCCGACGACGACCTCTCCGCCCTGCTCTCCACCATGAGCGCGGGGGGCAGCCTCGGCGAGGTCGCTCTATCGGCGGACCGGCGCTGGCTGACCGCGGTCTACACTCTGCCGGTGGGCGTCTCGGAATCGAGCTTCTCCGTGCGCCTGCGAGGCTACAGCTCCGTGGCGGACCCGTCGTCCCTGGACCCGGCCAACCCGGAGTTCCTGCTGCTCTCCACCGCGGCCTTCTTCTCCGGGGTGGACGGCTTCGCGCGGGCGCAGATGTCCAATTATTCGGGCGGGAGCCTGCCGGCCGGCAGCGAAGCGGGCCGCCTGGCCCTTCCGGGCGGCGCCTTCCGCGTGGAGGCCTCCAGCTCGGTGGAGGTCACCCTGCAGGTCTCGGCCGAGCCCCTGGCCAGGCTGGGCGCGGCGGCGGGGCCCCTGGGCACGCGCTTCCAGCCCTCGGCCTACCCGGCGCCTCTCCTGCGGGCCCTGGCCGCGGCGCCTCCGGACGTGCGGCCGCAGAGCTCCTTCTACGACGTGTCACTGCCGGCGGGAGTGAACACATCCCTGGCCCGGCCCGTGAAGCTGACCCTGGCCTACCCTGCAGGCGCGGACCCCTCCCGGCTCAACCTCTACTGGTACATTGCCGCGGCCAACCTCTACATCCTCCAGCAGGACGTCACGGGCGCTCCGCCCGTGATCGACGCGGCGAACCGCACCTTCACGGTCCACGTGAACCACTTCTCGACTTTCGTGCTCTTCGAGACCGGGGTGGCCGTGATCTCGGGCAGCGCCTTCGCGGGAGGGGACGTCGAGGTCTTCAACTTCCCCAACCCCTTCGACCTCAGGGATAAGACGGTCATGGCCATCCACCCGGCCGCCGCCCTGACGACGCGGGGGACGGTGATCCGGGCGGCCCTGCCCGCGGACGCGGGGGGGGCCGCCGCCATCCACATCTACACCGTGGCCGGGGAGCGGGTGCGCACTTTGGACCTGGGACTCCTCGACGGCGGGGCCTACTATTATCAGTCCTGGGACGGCCGCAACGACCAGGGCCGCGACGCGGCCACGGGCGTGTACCTCGGCGTGCTCAAGGTCGGCAGGCGCACCAAGACCTTCAAGATGGCGCTCATCAAATGAGGAAGCTCTGTCTGATGACGGCGGCGCTTCTCCTCGCCCCTCCGGGGTCCTTCGCCAGGGGCTCCGCGGACAAGGGCACCAGCGCGGCCGCCTTCCTCAAGCTGGGCGCCGGGGCCCGGGCCTCGGCCATGGGCGGGGCCTTCGCGGGCGTGGCCGACGACGCGGCGGCCGCCTACTACAACCCGGCCGGCCTGGCCTTCCTGAAGCGGCCGGAAGCGACGGGCATGCACGAGAGCCGCTACGCGGGCCTGGCCTACGACTACGCGACCGTGGCCGTGCCCCTGCTGGCCTGGGTGGACACGCCCCGGCAGCGCAACGCCCGCGGCGTGGCCGCGCTCTCCGTCTACAGCCTCTCCGCGGGGGGCATCGAGCGGCGCGGGACCACGGAGACGGACCAGCCTCTGGACACCTTCGGGGCGCGGGACTTCGCCTACGCCCTGAGCTACGCCTACAACCCGGCCGGCACGGGGCTGGGGCTGGGCGGCACGGCCAAGGTGGTGGATTCCTCCATCGACCGCGCCTCCGGACGGGCCCTGGCCGTGGACGCGGGCGCGCTCTACCGGGCGGACCGGCTCTCCGCCGGCCTGGGCTGGCGCCACCTGGGCACGCGGCAGAAGATCGGCAGCGTCGCCGACCCGCTGCCCTTCGCCTGGTTCGCGGGCGGGGCCTGGCGCTTCCCTGGCGGGCTCCTGGCCTCGCTGGAGCTGGACCTGCCCCGCGACGGGAACCTGGCCGGGGCCGTGGGCGGGGAGTACCGGCACGAGTTCGGGCGGCGCCTCTCCGGGACCGCGCGCCTGGGCTTCAACAGCGGCGTCCGGGACCCGGGGGGCTTGAGCGGATTCTCCCTGGGCTTCGGCCTGCGCTACGACATGGCGGACCTGGACTTCGCCTGGCTGCCGGGCGGCGAACTGGGGGATTCCTTCCGGTATTCGCTGCTGGTGCGGTTCTGAGCGGCCGCTCAGTCCACGGAGACCAGCTCGGAGCCGTCTTCCATGGCTTTGGCCGCGGCCTTGCGGCCTTCGCCCCAGTCCTTGCGGGACTTGGCGATGACCTTGAGCTGGGCTGTGGGCTTGACCGCGGTCTCCTGGGCTGGGGCACCCTTGTCGTCCCGGGCCGCCAGGCCGGCTTCGGGCTTGAGGCCGGAGAGGGCGTCTTCGGACGGGTTGGAGTTGAGGGCGTCCTTGAGGTCGCCGGAGAGTTTGAGGTCCAGCTCAGGCATCTGCAGCTCGATGGACTGTCCGCTGGCGATGCGCACCGCCGCGGTGATGCCGCCGTTGCGCTGGGTGAGCTGGCGGTGCAGGATCTGGCGCATGAGAGGGTCCTGGCTGGCCAGGGCCGATTCCTTGGAGGCGGACGCGGCGGGTCCCCCGAGGACCGGGGCCGCCGGCATCGCCGCCAGGAGCGCCATCAGGATGATCTGTTTCATGTTCGCCTCTGCCCATAGGATAGCCGGCGGGAGGAGTCCGCGGCAGAGTCCTTGGTCCTTGGGGGGTCTAGGACGAAAGTCCTATGCGGGGAAGGGCTATTTGCAGGTGCCGAAGAGACATTCCTTCTTGCGGACCGGGTCGGTCTTCTTCACGTCGGCGGACTGGCCGTCGAAGGCCTGGCGGCCGGAGACCCCGTCGTCCGCGGCCCCGGAGAGCTGGCTGGTGATGGCCTTGAGCAGGGCCGGGTCCTGGCGCAGGGCGCGCAGGTCCGTGGCCGAGGCGTTGCTGGCCAGCAGGGCCCGGTCCCTGAGGAAGGGGGACGAGTCCACGATACCGCCGATGAGCCAGGGGTCCTGGTCCTCGCCCGAGAGCCCCGACAGGCCGCTCCGCGCGTAATCCAGGCCGGGGTTCCGGTCGCGGCCCGTCCCGGCCGGGGGTCCCAGCGCGGCGCCGGACCGGTCCCGGTCCGGCGCGCGGCCATCGTCGGACCCTGCTTCCGGGGTCTGCTTCCAGAGCGTCTGCCCGCTCATGTCCCTGCCTTCGTTCGGGGGGGCGGGCGAGGGCGAGTCGATCCCCACCCGGTCCCCGGCATGGGGGGATGCTTTCGAACCCCCGTCGTTCATCGCCACGACCGGAGGGCCGCCGGCGTCCCCGCTGTTGAGGAACATGCTGACTTCCTTGTTCCCGCTCTCGATGCCCTTGTCCGCCGCCTTGCCGGGGTCGGCGGACTGCTTCGCTTCGGTCTGGGCCTTGGCCAGGGTGCCCTCGATGTCCTTGAGGCACGCGGGGGACTGCAGGCAGTAGTCGAGGTCGGCGCCCGAGCTCGTGGAGCCTCCCGGGCAGTCGCTGAGGCACTGCAGCCAGTTCTGGTTGTTGAGGAACTTGTAGTCGCCGCCTTTGGCGTCCTGATATCTGGAGAGGAAGTCGGCCGTCTGCGCCTTGCACTTCGCGTCGTTGTCAGCGCACTTCGCGTTGATGAAGACCCAGTTGTCGGGGAGCTTGTAGGTGACGTCCCCGATCCTCACGGTGCGCTGGGCGATGGCGCCCGAGGAGGAGGAGACCTCTTTGCCTTCGTCGCAGACCGGCTGGCGGTCCAGGGTGAGGGCTTTGGGCTCGGAGCCGTCGGGGCACTTCGGGCCCGCAGCCTGGGCCGAGGCGCCCAAGACCGCCGCCAGCGCGAGATACGCCGTCACGGGAAGCATTTTTCCGCCTTGCCCATTAAGTATAGCGTCCTGCCGGGTCCTGTCAAGGGGTGGGGCCCTCTTTAACCATCCTTTTCCCGAGGCCCCGCCGCCTGTCAAGGTCCAGTATAGCCCCCGAGGGCTTGATTTCCATAGGCCTAAAGACCCATCGGTCAATAGGCCTAAGGGCCTAGGGACACCGGGCCTCGGCGGGCTTGCCGGGCATTGCCTCGGGCCTTGCCATATGCTACTATCGCCCGCACAATATCATGATCAGATTCGGCACAGGCGGTTGGCGGGCGCAGCTCTGCGACGAGTTCACGTTCTTCAATGTCCGCAAGGTGGCTCACGCCATCTCGGCTTCGGTCAAGGAGAACCCCGATTTCGGGGCGGCCTCCGCGGACTACCTGGCCTGGATCGGGGCGGGCAAGCGCAGCCCCGTGCCCGTGGTGGTGGTCGGCTACGACAGCCGCTTCCTCTCCGAGGACTTCGCCCACGAGGTGGCCGCGGTCTTCGCCCTCGACGGCATAAAGACCATCATCTCGTCTTCGGACGCGCCCACCCCGGCGGTCGCCGCCGCCGTGCTGGCGCGCCGGGCCGTGGGCGGGTTCGTGATCACCGCCTCGCAGAGCCCGGCGCAGATGAGCGGCATCAAGTGGCTGCCTTTCTGGGGCGGCGCCGCCACCCCGGCCGTGACCGAGGACATCGAGCGGCGGGTGGACCTCCTGGGGGCCCACACCGTCAAGACCATGTCCCTGGACCGTTCCCTGCGCGAGTCCTGGGTCGAGACCGTGGACCTGCGCCCCGGCTACTTCAAGCAGCTCTGCTCGCTGCTGGACGTCAAGGCCATCAAGCGCGCCCGGCTCAAGGTCGCGGTGGACGCCATGCACGGCACGACGCGCGGCTACATGCGCCCCCTCCTGGAGAGCCTGGGCGTGGAGGTCGCGGGCCTGCACGAGAAGCGCGACGTGCTTTTCGGCGGCCGCGCCCCGGAGCCCTCCCCCGAGTCCCTCGGCGAGCTGGCGCAGGCCATGGCCAGGAAGCGGCTGGGCCTGGGGCTGGCCTGCGACGGCGACGGGGACCGCTTCGGCATCCTGGACGCGGGCGGCCGCTGGATCCCGCCCAACGAGGTCCTGGCCCTGGCCCTGGAGCACCTGGTGGCCAACCGGGGCATGAAGGGCAAGGTGGCGCGCAGCGTCATGACCTCCCATTTTGTCGACGCCGTGGCCAAGTCCCACGGCCTCGACGCCCGCGAGACCCCGGTGGGCTTCAAGTTCATCGGCGACCTGCTGCGCACGGGCCAGTTCGTGCTGGGCGGCGAGGAGTCCGGCGGGCTGTCCATCCGGGGCCACACGCCGGACAAGGACGGCCTGCTGGCCTGCCTGCTCATGCTCGAGCTCGCGGCCTACGAGCGCAAGCCCCTGGCCGCGGTGCGCGACCGGCTCTTCAAGCGCGTGGGCGCCTTCCACCACGCCCGCGAGGACTTCGCCATGACCCGCCCGCGGCAGATCCAGGAGCTGGAGGAGCGCCTGCGCGTGCGCCCGCCCTTGGACCTCGCCGGCGGCTCGGTGTGGCGCATCGACCAGTCCGACGGCTTCAAGTTCATCCTGCGCGACGGCTCCTGGCTGGGCCTGCGCTCCTCGGGCACGGAGCAGGCGTTCCGGCTCTA
Source organism: Elusimicrobiota bacterium (assembly GCA_016212825.1). Lineage (GTDB taxonomy): Bacteria > Elusimicrobiota > Elusimicrobia > UBA1565 > UBA9628 > UBA9628. The sequence continues at coordinate 47,592 of JACRDS010000026.1, forward strand.
CGCCGAGGCCCACGACCCCAAGAAGCTCTCCGCGCTCGTGGCTTCGGGCAAGAAACTGCTGCAAGGGAGACTCTGAGCCTATGGCCAAGATAGACGCCGTCCGCGCACTGGAGATCCTCGATTCCCGCGGCTTCCCCACGGTGGAGGCCGAGGTCCGGCTCGACGACGGCACCGTCGCCTCGGCGGCCGTTCCCAGCGGCGCCTCCACGGGCGAGCACGAGGCCGTGGAGCTGCGCGACGGCGACAAGGCCCGCTTCGGCGGCAAGGGCGTGCTCAAGGCCGTCTCGCACGTCGAGGGCCCCCTGGCCAAGCTGCTCAAGGGCAAGGATGCCAAGGACCAGGCGGCGCTGGACCAGGCCATGATCGCTGCCGACGGCACCCCCAACAAGGGCAAGTTCGGCGCCAACGCCATCCTCTCGCTCTCCATGGCCATCGCCCGGGCCTCGGCGGTCTCGGCCAAGCTGCCCCTCTACGCCTACCTGCGCAAGGCCTACGGCATCCCCGAGGGCGAGTGGCTGCTGCCCACGCCCATGCTCAACGTCATCAACGGCGGCAAGCACGCGGACTCCGGCCTGGATGTGCAGGAGTTCATGCTGGTGCCGGCTGGCGCCGCCTCGTTCCACGACGGCCTGCGCGCCGGCGCGGAGATCTACCAGGTGCTCAAGAAGACCTTGGCCGGCATGAAGATGACCGTGGCCGTGGGCGACGAGGGGGGCTTCGCGCCCCAGCTCAAGGACCACGCCAGCGCGCTCGACGTGCTCACCGACTCCATCGCCAAGGCCGGGTACAAGGACAAGGTCCGCCTCGGGCTGGACTCCGCGGCCAGCGAGTTCTATAAGGACGGCTCCTATGTGTTCGAGAAGAAGCCGCGCACCGCGGCCGAGATGACCGAGGTCTACGGCGGCTGGCAGAAGAAGTACGGCATCATCTCCTTCGAAGACCCCCTGGCCGAGAACGACTGGGCGGGCTGGAAGGCGCTGACCGGCGAACTCGGCGCGGGCGTGCGCATCATCGGCGACGACCTCTTCGTCACCAACCCGGAGTTCCTCCAGCGCGGCATCCAGGAAAAGGCGGCCAACGCCATCCTCATCAAGCTCAACCAGATCGGCACCGTGACCGAGACCGTGGAGGCCATCCAGACCGCGCACAAGGCGGGCTTCACGACCGTCGTCTCGCACCGCTCCGGCGAGACCGAGGACGCCTTCATCGCGGACTTCGCCGTGGCCACCAACGCCGGCGCCATCAAGACCGGCGCGCCCTGCCGCTCCGAGCGCCTGTGCAAGTACAACCAGCTGCTGCGCATCGAGCGCGAGCTGGGCGGAAAGGCGCGCTACGCGGGCATGGCGTGCTTTAAGACTGCCGCCGCCGTTTAGTAATTCCGCGCGAAGCGCGGAATCCGGCGGTCCCCCTATGAGGGGGACCGCCGGTCCGTTAGGGTGGCCTTTTGTACAATATCATGGTGACTCGCACTGAGATGGTCTCTTGGCTGAGGGAGAGCTGGGTCAAGGCTCTGGTGGCCGTCGGCCTGCTGGGCGTCTTCTTCGGCAACCAGGGCTTCCGCAGCCTGGTGCGCAACTGGATCGAGCTGCGCGGCCTGTCGCGCGAGATCGCGGCCCTGGAGGAAGAGAACTCCCGGACCGCGGCCCAGCTCAAGGAGTTGCGCGAGAGCGATTCGGCCCTGGAGCGTGAGGCGCGCAGGGTCGGGTTCATCAAGCCGGGGGAGACCGAGTACCGCTTCGAACCGCCCAAGAAATGAAGCCCGCCATCTACCTGCGCCAGCTGGCCGTGGGCCCCATGCAGAACTACTCCTATCTCGTGGGGCCGGCGCGGGGACGGCACTGCGCGGTCGTTGACCCGGGCTGGGACGCGGCGGCGATCCGGGCCGCGGCCGCGGCGGACGGCCGGAGCATCCTGGCCCTGGCGCTGACGCACGGCCATTTCGACCACGCGGGGGCGGTCAAGGACCTCCTGGCGGCGGAAGAGGTCCCGGTCTTCGTGCACGAGGCCGACGCGCCGATGCTGGCCAAGGTCGCCAGGGCCGTCCGCCCCATGCCGGACGGCGGGAGCCTGGACGCGGGCGGACTGGAGTTGCGCGGCCTGCACACTCCCGGCCACACCCCGGGCTCCCAGTGCCTGCTCGGCCAGGGGCAGCTCTTCACCGGAGACACCCTGTTCATGGACTGCTGCGGCCGCACCGACCTGCCCGGCTCCGACCCGGCGGCCATGCACCGCAGCCTGCGGCGTCTAGCCGCCCTGCCTCCGGAGACCGTGGTCTGGCCGGGCCACGACTACGGGCCCCTGCCCAGCGGCCCGCTGAGCGCCGTGCTGGGGATCAACCCGTATCTCGCGGCCGCGGACCTGCGGGAGTTCCTCCGCCTGGGGGCCTGAGGCATGCATCCCGTCTTCCTGCAGGTCGGGGACTTCCGCGTCTTCAGCTATGGGGTGCTCATCGCCCTGGGCGGGCTGTTCTCCTGCCTCATCTGGTACGCCAAGCGCGCGCAGATGGGCCTGCGCGGCGAGGACGACTTCTGGCTCCTGGTCAACGCCATCCTGATCGGGGGCTTCCTGGGCGGCCGCGTCCTGCACATCATCGAGTACGTCCCTTTCCGCGCCGCCGAGCTCTGGGACGCTGTCTTCTCCTTGACCCGGGGCTTCTCGGTACTGGGCGCCTTCGCGGGCGTCATCGGCGGCGTCTGGCTGACGGCCCGTTCCCGGCGCATCGCCTTCCTGAGGCTGCTCGACTACGTGAGCCTGCTCGCCCCCTTCTGGCACGTGTTCGGCAGACTGGGGTGCTTGCTGGCCGGCTGCTGCCACGGCCGGCCCGCGGACCTGCCCTGGGCCGTGCGCTTCACCGACCCCCGCGGCATGGTGGACCCGTCCTTGCTGGGAGTCCCTCTGCACCCAACCCAACTCTACGAGGCCGCGGGGGACGCCGCCATCTTCCTGGCGCTCTGGCGCTTCGTCCTGCCGCGTCTGGAATCTGGGCGGCTGGGCCCCGGGACCTTGAGCGGCCTCTATTTCGCGGCCTACGGCCTGCTGCGCTTCGTGCTGGAGTTCTACCGGGGCGACACCGTGCCGGGGTTGCTCGGCCTGACCGGAGGCCAGGGCCTCGCTCTAGCCCTGCTGGCCGCGGGGCTGGGCCTGGCCGCCTGGCGGCATAGGAAGCCATGCACCCCATCCTGATCTCTTTGGGGCCGCTGAGCCTCTCGACCTACGGCGCCGCCGTGGCGGCCGGCTACCTCGCGGCCATCCTCTGGCTCAAGTCCCGGATGGCCGAGATGCGCCTCGACGAGAAGAGCTTCTGGCGGCTCATCTACTGCCTCTTCTTCGGCGCCCTGGCCGGCGGCAAGCTGCTCTACTGGGCCGTGTCCTACCGGGAACTGCTCGACGGCCGGCTGAGCCTCTTGGGCGACATCCGCTACGGCTTCGTGTTCTTCGGCGGCGTGCTGGGCGCCCTGGCCATGGGCTATGTCGCCAAGCTCTGGGTGAAGCTCGACTACATGTCCACGGCGGACTACGCGGGGGTGGCCCTGCCCCTGGGCCACGCGATCGGCCGGCTGGGCTGCCTGGCCGCGGGCTGCTGCTACGGCCGGCCCACGGAGATGCCCTGGGGCCTGGCCCTGGGCGGGCACCCGGCCTGCGTGACGCCGCGCGAGCTCTGGGGCATCCCCCTGCACCCGACCCAGCTCTACGAGGCCGCGGCCAGCGCGCTCATCTCGCTGGTCTTGCTCAAGGCGATGCTGCCCCGCGCCCGGGAACGCGAGCTGGTGCCAGGCACCGTTTTTCTTTCCTACGTCGCGCTCTACGGCGCGGCGCGCTTCTGGATAGAGTTCTACCGATTCGACGACCGGGGCGCCTCCGTGCCGCCGTTCTCCGTGTCGCAGTGGCTGGCCTTGGCCGGGATCGGGTTTGCGGCCGCGCTCATGGCGCGCCGGGGGGTGAGAACGCGATGAGCCGCGAGCCCGAGTCTTTCGTGGCGGACACCGCCCGCCAGCGCCTGGACATCTTCCTGACCGGCCGCCTGCGGGGCCTCAGCCGCGGCCACATCCAGAAGCTCATCGCGGCCGGTTCGGTGCGCGTGGACGGCGAGCTGGCGGAGGCGGACCGCCTCCTGCGGCCGGGGCAGACCGTGACCGTGGCGTCCCTGCGGCCGCGCTGGGAGGACGACCTGGGCGGGCTGTCGGACTGGATCCTCCATGAGGACCGCGACCTGCTGGTCCTGGAGAAGCCGGCGGGACTGCTCATGCATCCTCTGGGCACGAGCTGGCTGACCTCCCCGGAGGCGGCGCTGGCCGAGCCGCAGCCGAACCTGGCGGGCCTCCTGCTCAGGGGCAGGCCGGGCATCCGTTGCGCCGGCACCCCGCGCTGCGGCATCGTGCACCGGCTGGACCGGGCCACCAGCGGGGTCCTGCTGGTGGCCAAGACCCCGGCCGCCTCGGAGGCGCTCATCCGCTCCTTCAAGGACCGCCAGGTGTCCAAGACCTACCGCGCGGTGGTGCGCGGGGTCTGGCGGGAGAAGCGCTCCCGCGTGGAGGCGCCGGTGGGGCGCAAGCCGGGCCACCGCAAGGTGTTCGCCACGCCGTTCGGCAAGCAGGCCTCCACGGGCTTCACGGTCCTGGGATCCTGCCCGTCCGGAGCCCTGGTAGAGGCGCGGCCCCTGACCGGCCGCATCCATCAGATCCGCGTGCACCTGGACCTGCTGGGCCACCCTGTGATGGGCGACGTGGAGTTCGACAGGCCGGGGCCGGGAGCGCCCGTGCCGCCGCGCCTGATGCTGCACGCCTACAAGATCGAGTTCGCGCACCCGGCCACGGGCAAGCCGGCGAGCTTCTCCGCCCGGATCCCCAAGGACATGCGGGACTTCTGGGCTTCCATCCGGTCCTAATCCGGGGACACCCACTTATCTCCCGGATTGAGTGAGTGTCCCCGGATCAACTAGCCCCGGCCTGGCCGGCGCTGAGGTGCTTCAGGAAGGCCTTCACGGTGCGGTCCCCGCGCCGTATCTTGCGCACCAGGCAGCCCAGGGGCCGCGAGAGCTTCTGCCCCGAGAAGCGCCGCACGCACAGGCTGCCGGCCTTGGCCTCGGCCGCCACGGTCGCCGCCGGCACGATGGCCACCCCCATCCCGGTGGAGACCGCGTTCTTGATGGTCTCGATGTTGTCGAGCTCCATGCGCACACGGGGCCGCACGCCCGCCCGGCGCAGGACCTTGTCCAGGGCCTTGCGCGTGGGCGTGCCCCGGTCGAAGGCGATGAAGTCCTGCCCGGCCAGGTCGGCCAGGGCCATGGAGCCCCGGCCGGCCAGGGCGTGGCTCCTGGGCAGGATGAGGACCAGCTCCTCGTCGTGGATCGGGATGACCTGCAGGTCGCGGCGCTTGACCGGGTAGGCCATTAGGCAGAGGTCCGCCCGCCCGCGCAGCAGGTCGCCGCAGATGCGGCTCGCCTTCTGGTATTCCACCTCCACCTTGACGTCGGGGTGGCGCTTGAGGAAACCCTTGAGGTAGCCCTGCAGGACGTAGGTGCCCACGCTGTAGATGGCCGCGATGCGTAGGCGCCGGGCCGCCTCGGGAGATTCGGAGTGGATGCGCGCGGTGACCTCCTCATAAGAGGAGACGATGCGCTTGGCCGCGCCGTAGAAGGCCCTGCCGGCGGGCGTCAGCTTGAGTCGGCGGCCGCCCCGCTCGAGCAGGGGCCGGCCCACGGAGCGCTCCAACTGCTGGAGCTGCTGGCTCACCGCGGACTGGGTCAGGTAGTTGAGCTCGGCGGCCCGGGAGAAGGAGCCCGTCTCGATGAGGTCCCGGAAGATGCGCAGGGATTCGAGGTGCATGGCCCGGGGCCGCCTCAGCCGCCCGGTTCCCGGCCTGCGGGCCGGGCCAGTTGCGCCTTTTCCTTGGAGAGGCTGTCGAGGAAGGAGCGTGCCGCCGGGCTGGGCGGCCCGCCCTTGCGCACCACCGCGGCCACCGGCCGCAGCAGGCGCAGGCCCGAGAAGCGCGCGGCGTGGATCTTCCCGGTCACGATCTCGTTGCGCACCGCCGCCTCCGGGACGATGGAGACCCCGGTCCCGGCCTGGATGGCGCTCTTGATGGTCTCGATGTTGTCGAGCTCGAGCTTGACCGAGACCCGCACGTTGTGCGCGCGCAGCACCTTGTCCAGGGCGGCGCGGGTGGGGGCGGCTTCGTCGAAGGCGATGAAGTCCTTGCCGTCGAGCCGGGCCAGCTCCAGGCGGGGCTCCTGGGCGAGCTCGTGCTCCGGGTGGCAGGCCAGGACCAGCTCGTCGTCGTAGAGGGGGACGATCTCCACGCCGCGGCGGCGCGCGGGGTAGGCCAGGACCCCCAGGTCGGCCCGGTTGCGTATGATGTCGTCGTAGATCCGGCCCGCCTTCTGGTAGCTGACCGAGAACTTGACGTCCGGGTTGCGGCGGATGAACCTCTGGATGTGCCCCTGCAGGACGTAGGTCCCCAGACTGTAGATGGTGGAGATGCGCACCGTGCTCGAGAGGCCCCCGGAGACCGTCTGGAGCTGGGCCAGGGTCTCGGCATAGGTCTCCAGGATGCGCTTGGCGGTGCGGTAGAAGACCAGGCCCGCGGGCGTCAGGGTCAGGCCGCGGTTGGAGCGGCTGAGCAGGATGCGGCCCAGGCTGACCTCCAGGTTCTTGATCTGGTGGCTGACCGCCGGCTGGGTGAGGAAGTTGAGCTCCGCCGCCTTGGAGAAGCTGCCGGTGTCCACGAGGTCCCGGTAGATCTTGAGGGTTTCCAGGAGCATGTCTGTAGGCATTATAAATAAATTTAATGGAGAAATGAAATCAATTCATTTGCCGGGCTGCCGGGGCCGTAGTATCATGGCATATGCACATCAGCGGGGCGCCGGAGGGTTAGCGGATGACGACCGAAGGGGCATCAGTGCTGCCGGGAGAAGGGCCATTGCGCGTTCTGCCAGTATCGCGGGAGAGACTCCGTTTCATCGGGGACATCCGGCAGGAGGGCGGACAGGATGTCGGCTTGTGCTATCAATGCCGGAAGTGCACCGCGGGGTGCCCCGTCGTCGATGAGATGGACCTGACTCCCACGCAGGTCATCCATGCGGTCCGCCTGGGGCTGCGCGATCTCGTCCTGGACAGCAAGACCATATGGATCTGCGCGTCTTGCGAAACTTGCACGACCAGATGCCCGCAGGAGGTGGACATCGCCAGGGTCATGGATGCGGCCCGCATCCTGGCGCGCCGGGAGGGCCGGCGCCCGAGAATCCCTGAGGTCGCCGCTTTCCACAGATCCGTGCTCGAGAGCCTCCGGATGTTCGGAAGGCTTTACGAGTTGGGGGCGATCGGCGCGCTCAAGCTCAGGACCATGAGGTTGACCGAGGACCTCGACCTCGGGCTCAGGATGTTCAAGAAGGGCAAATTCCGATTCATCCCGGCATTCGCGAACGTCCTGGCGACCAACAGGATCTTCCGGAGGGTCAAGAAGGCTGAGAGGGCAAGAACATGAGGTTCGCATATTATCCCGGTTGCTCGCTTCATTCCACGGGCCGCGAGTACGACGCGTCTTTCCGGGAGGTGTGCGCCAGACTCGGCTTGGAGCCGGACGAGGTCGAAGGCTGGACCTGCTGCGGCGCTTCCAGCGCGCATGCGACCTCGCGCCTTCTCTCGGTGGCGCTGGCCGCGGACAACCTCGCCCGCGTCGAGACCGCGGGTCACAAGGACGTCGTCGTGCCGTGCGCCTCGTGTTTTTCAAGGTTCAAGGACGCCACGCACGAGATCGAGAGCGATCCCGGCATGAAAGCCGAGATCGGCGGGATATTGGGACGGCCCTTCTCCAATTCCGTGAAAACCATCCACCCGCTGGAACTGCTGGATAAGATGGGAGAGGAGGGGAGGCTCGGGGCGGCGCCGGTCAAGGAGATGCCGGGAGTGAGGGCCGTCTGCTACTACGGCTGCCTCTTGACGCGCCCTCCCAAGGTCACCCAATTCGACGATTGCGAGTACCCTATGAGCATGGATAGGCTGCTCGGGAGGTTCGGCGTGCGGACGCTGGACTGGTCGTACAAGACCGACTGCTGCGGCGCCGGTTTTGGATTGACTAGGCCCGCGATAGTCTGCAAGCTGGTCAAGAAGATCCTGGACAATGCCTCGGCGGCGGGCGCCAATGTCGTGGCGGTCGCCTGTCCATTGTGCCATGCCAACCTGGATTCCAGACAGGCTGATTTGAACCGCGCCGGCGGCAACGGCGCAGGCCCAGGCGCGTACAAGATGCCGGTGCTCTACTTCACGCAGTTGATCGGGCTGGCCCTGGGCGCGGCGCCGGAGAGTCTGGGCCTGGGGAGCCATCTGGTCGAGACCGCTCCAGTACTGGGAATGATGAGATGAGCGAAGCAAAAACCAACGACGGGAAAATCGGAGCCGCTCTGGTCGTCGGCGGCGGCATAGGGGGAATGCAGGCGGCCCTGGATCTGGCCGACTCCGGCATCAAGGTCTATCTGGTCGACAAGGAACCGTCCATCGGCGGAGTCATGGCCAAGCTGGACAAGACCTTCCCCACCAACGACTGCGCCATGTGCACGATGGCGCCCAGGCTCGTGGAGGTCGGCAGGAACAAGGATATCGAGATTATCTCGCTGGCCGATGTGGAGAATCTCAGCGGCGGACCTGGCAATTTCACGCTGACCTTGCGCAAGAAGCCGCGTTTCGTGAAGGAGGACAAATGCACCGGTTGCGGCACCTGCGTGACGAATTGTCCCGTGCGAAACGAGATCTATCTGGACGTCAAGCTGGATGAGATAAAGCTTGAGGACGCGGATATGTCCAAGACGACGGCGATACTGGAACGGTACAAGGGCAGGAAAGAAGACCTGATCGCTATTTTGCAGGACATCAACGCCGAGTACAGGTATCTGCCGGAATTCGTGCTGAAATACATGGCGCGCAAGTTGGATGTGCCTTACAGCCAAGTATACAGCATCGCCACTTTCTACACCGCTTTCAGCCTGGTGCCCAAAGGGAAATACAAGATTTCCGTGTGCCTGGGAACGGCCTGTCATGTCAGAGGGGCTCAGCGTATCATGGAGAGCCTGGAAAGAGAGCTGGATATCAAGAACGGGGGGACGACCAAGGACATGTTGTTCAGCCTGGAATCCGTCAGGTGCATCGGGTGCTGCGGTCTGGCTCCGGTTTTCGCGATCAACGAGGAGCTTTACGGAAAGGTCTCGCAGGGGAAGGTCCCGCAAATAATCGAAAAATACCGGAAGGCGGAAGTCAAGGACAAGGCCTATGCAAAAACTTAAGCCTGAGGATCTGGGCAAGATCAGCGAAAGGATGAAGGGCGTGGTCAATCTGCGCGACGGCGCGTATTGCGCAAAGATCACCGTTCATATGGGGACATGCGGGATAGCCGCCGGCGCCCGGAAAGTGATGACGGCCCTTCTGGCCGTTGTGGCGGAGAAGGGGAACAAGGATGTCCTGGTCACGACTTCGGGCTGCGCCGGGCTGTGCGGCCGCGAACCGATGGCCACTGTCGAACTGCGGGGTGAGGCGCCCGTGAAATACGGCAACCTGGACGAGGCCAAGATTAAAGAGATCTTCGACCAGCATGTCCTGGGCAAGAAGATCGTGACTGAATACGCGATCGGCATAGGCAGTGAAAGGGTTTCCTAAGGATACCGTGGGAAATACAACCAGGACTCATTTGATGGTCTGCGCGGGTACGGGCTGCGTTTCGGCCAAGTGCTTTAAAATCAAGGAAGCCTTGGAGCGCGAGCTCAAGAAACATGATCTTTGCGAAGAGGTGCAGATCGTCATGACCGGGTGCAACGGATTCTGCGCCCAGGGCCCGATCATGGTCGTGCAGCCCGAGGGCATCTTCTACAACATGCTCAAAGAGGAAGACATCCCGCATCTGGTCGCGGAGCACTTCCTGAAAGGACGGCCGGTAAAGAAGCTGATGTTCACCCCGCCTCAGGAAAAAGCCCCTGTCCCGCTGATGAAGGATATCGGGTTCTTCAGCAAACAGTCGCTGCTGATATTGAGAAACAGGGGTCTGATAGACCCTGAGAATATCGACGAGTATATCGCCAGGAACGGTTATGCCGCCTTCTCCAAAGCCGTGACCTCGATGGCGCCGGATGAAGTCATCGCAGAGATCAGGAATTCCGGTCTGAGAGGCAGGGGCGGCGCCGGATTCCCTACCGCCAAGAAGTGGGAGCACTGCAGGCATGCCCCAGGAGAGCCGAAATACATCATATGCAACGCCGACGAGGGCGACCCCGGCTGTTTCCAGGACAGGAGCATACTCGAGGGCGACCCGCATTCGGTGATCGAAGGCATGCTCATAGGGGCGTATGCGATAGGTTCAAGGCACGGGTATATCTATGTGCGGAATGAATATCCTCTGGCGATCAAGAGATTCTCGACAGCATTGAGCCAGGCGCGGCAATACGGCCTGTTGGGCGATGATGTCCTGGGGACGAAATTTTCTTTTGACATCAGCATAAGCAGGGGGGCGGGCGCGTTCGTATGCGGAGAATCAAGCGCCTTGATGGCTTCCATCGAAGGCAAGATCGGGGAGCCGAGGTATAAGCATATCCACGCCACGGAGAAGGGGTTGTGGGATAAGCCGACCGTCCTGAATAATGTCAAGACCTGGGCCAGCGTCCCTTCGATCATAAGGCACGGCGCGGAGTGGTTCGCCAAGATCGGGACGGAGACTTCCAAGGGGACGATGGTCTTCTCGCTTGTGGGCAAGATCAAGAATACCGGGCTTATCGAGGTCCCGATGGGCATCTCGCTCAGGGAGATCATCTACGATATAGGAGAGGGTCTCATAGGCGACAGGAAATTCAAAGCGGTCCAGACCGGCGGGCCGTCAGGCGGATGCCTGCCTGAATCGTGCCTTGATTTGCCGGTGGATTACGAATCATTGACGGAGGCCGGCTCCATGATGGGTTCCGGCGGGATGATCGTGCTGGATGAAGACAACTGCATGGTGGACGTGGCGAGGTATTTCCTGGACTTTTTGAAGGGAGAATCCTGCGGCAAGTGCACGGCCTGCAGGGATGGCATCGAGGCGATGTACGAGTGTTTGAACGATATCTGCGAAGGGAAAGGGAAGGAGAAAGACATCGAGATGCTCGAGGAATTGGCCGGGGCAGTCAAGGATGCCTCCCTTTGCGGACTAGGCGCCTCAGCGCCCAATCCGGTTTTGAGCACGATACGCTACTTCCGGGACGAGTATGACGCCCATATCCGGGACAAGAAGTGCCCTGCGGGAGTCTGCAAAGCGTTGATCCAATACTCCATAGATGCCGAGAAGTGCACCGGGTGCACGCTGTGCGCCAAGAAGTGCCCCAGCGAGGCGATCACCGGAGAGCGCAAGGCCAAGCATGCCATCGACCTGGAGAAGTGCATCAAGTGCGGCGTCTGCCGTGAGGTATGCAAATTCAAGGCGGTCGTGGTCAACTGACCCCGGCAAGGACAAGGATGAAGCTCAGGGAGATCTGCGAGATACTGGAAGCGGACATCGTCCATGGGGAGGATCCGGACCGGGAGATCGACAAGGTGGGGGCCGCAGACCTGATGAGCGATGTGCTGACCCACAGCACGCGGGGTTCGCTGCTGCTCACGGGCCTGACGAATTCCCAGGTGATCCGCACCGCTGAGATGTCGGATATCGAGGCCGTTTGTTTCGTGAGGGGGAAAAGGCCGCAGGCCGGCGTCATAAAGCTTGGAGAGGAAATGGGCATCCCCGTGCTGGTGACGAGATTCTCGATGTACGAAGCCTGCGGGAAGCTGTACATGAAAGGGCTGCGGGGCTGTGAGCATAATTAGGCATGAAAGAGGTCACCAAGATCCAGGAGCTCGTGTACGAGCTGAGGATGCGGGACGTGATGAGGAAGGATGTGATCTCCGTCAGCCCCGACATGCAGATGGGCCGGTTGAGGGAATTGTTCAAGACCAAGCGCATATCCGGGACGCCCGTGGTCGACGGCGGCGGGCTGGTCGGGATCGTGAGCATAGAGGATTTCATCAAGTGGCTCTCCGGCGGCGGCGGGGAGTGCCGGATCTCCGAGAAGATGACGCGGCGGGTGGAGACGTTCTACGACGACGAGGCGCTGGTGCATGCCTTGACCAAGATGGAGAGATCCGGTTACGGCAGGTTCCCGATCATCGACCGGCAGACCGGCGGAATGTGCGGCATCGTGACCAAAGGGAACATCATCGAGGGTCTGCTCAAGAAGATCGAGATCGACTATCACGAGGAGGAGGTCCGCAAGTACCGGGCCAGCCACATCTTCGAGGACATCCGGGCGGACAAGTCCACGCTGATCTGTCAGTACCGGATCGCCGGGAGGAAGTTGACCGAAGCGGGCGAGACCGCCAGCGGGCTGAAAACGACGTTGAAGAGGTTGGGCTTCCATCCGGACATCGTCAGGAGGTCCGCGATCATCGCCTATGAGGCGGAGACCAACGTCATCATCTATGCCAAGGAAGGGAAGATGATCGTGAAGGTGGAGCCGGCCGAGATATACATGAAGGTCGAAGACAAGGGCCCGGGCATCCCCGACGTCGAAAAAGTGCTGGAGCCCGGGTTTTCGACCGCCCCGGACTGGGTCAGGGAGCTCGGGTTCGGCGCCGGGATGGGGCTGCCCAATATCAAGAAGTGTTCGGATCGGATGGTCTTGAATTCCACCGTCGGCAAGGGCACCTGCCTTGAGGCGACCGTGGTCATAGGGCCGACGCGATGAAGCTGCAAAAGCTGATCGAGCGCATGGATCTCGAAGTGAGAAGCGGGCGCGGCGCTCCGGATGTGGAAATCCGCCGCGGCTACGTGAGCGATCTGTTGAGCGACGTCATCGCGCATGCTCAAGAGGCTGAGTTGTGGATCACGCTTCAGACGCACGTCAACATCGTGGCCGTGGCCAGCATGAAAGGTCTGGCCGGCATCATCTTGGTCCAAGGCCGGGAGCCGGAGCGGGCCACGGTCGAGAGGGCGGAAAAGGAAAAAGTCCCCATTCTGGTCACGAAACTTCCCGCTTATGAAATGGCAGGGAAGCTCTATGACCTGCTGAATGCTGAAAAGGGTTAGAGGCGATTTGCATATCCACACTTGTTTGTCCCCATGCGCCGATGACGGGATGACGCCCGCCGCCATCGTCAGGGAGGCGCGGAGGAAGCAGGTGGGGTTGGTCGGCATCTGCGACCATAATTCCATGGAGAATGTGGAAGCGGTGATGAGGGCGGGCGAACGGGAGAATGTCGGGGTCTTGGGCGGGATGGAGATCACAAGCAAAGAGGAAGTGCATATCCTGGCCGTCTGTGATGGCCTGGCCCCGCTGGGCAACATGCAGAAGACCTTGTATGAGCACCTGGAGGGAGAGAACGACGAAAGCAGGTTCGGCCCGCAGGACATCGTCAACGAATTCGATGAGAAGACCGGCTCGAACAGCAGGCTCTTGATCGGCGCCACGGATCTGGGCATCCAGAACGTGGTCGAGTTGATCCGCAGCGCCGGGGGGCTGGCGATCGCCTCGCACATCGACAGGGAGGGCTTCAGCATCATGTCCCAGCTGGGTTTCATACCCGAGTCGCTGCGTCTTGACGGCTTGGAAGTGTCTCCCCTGACCACGGTCGAGGCGGCGCGGCGGAGATTCCCGGATATCGGCAAGTACCCTTTGCTGCGCTCGTCGGATGCGCATTCCCTGGGCGACATCGGGAGGCAGACCACGACGTTCCTGGTGGCGGATATGAGTTTCGCCGAGATCCGGAAGGCGCTGGCGGGAGAGGATGGCAGAAGGATCGAATATCAGGCCTGAGCGGATTTGGAAGACCTATCTTTGCATGTTCTTGATATCGCTGAAAACTCGATCAGGGCGCTCGCGGAGAATGTCGTGATCAGGATCATCGAGGAGCCCGGGAAGGACCTGCTCACCCTGGAGATCGAAGACGACGGACAAGGGATGGATGAGGGACTGCTCGAGAAGGCGCTGGATCCGTTCTTCACGACCAAGGCCGGCAAGAGGGTGGGGCTGGGGCTTCCGCTTTTGAGCCAGGCGGCCAGGGCCGGCGGAGGAGATATGCAGATCGAATCCGGGCCCGGAGCGGGCACCCGGATAAGGGCCACATTCAGATACAGCCATCCTGACAGAAAGCCTTTGGGGGATATGCCGGCCACCATGCGGGCTTTGATGGCCGCAAATCCGGCCGTGAATTTCGTGTTTGTGCACAAGAAAGAGGGCGAAACGCACCGCGTAGAGAGCCGCGAAATGGGGTCCCAAGGATAACCAATGGCGAGTTCGAACATGAAGACGGATTTCATCATCAATGGGAAAGAGGCGTCGGTCGAGGGGGCGGCTACGGTGCTGGAGGCCTGCGCGAAACTGAGCCTGAAGATACCGACGCTCTGCGCGCACAAGGCGCTGCTCCCGTACGGAGCCTGCAGGCTCTGCCTGGTGGAGATCGGCAAGCCCCCCTACGGCAAGATCCAGACGGCGTGCACTTACCCCCTGAAGCCGGGGCTGGTCGTCTCCACGGACACGGAAAGGATCATGAAAGCCAGGAAGATCGTAATGGAACTCCTCCTGGCCAGGTGCCCGGATGTGAAGGCGATACAAGATCTGGCCGGAGAGCTCGGAGTCGCCGGCACGAGGTTCCACAAGAAGGACAGCGACTGCATACTGTGCGGCATGTGCATCAGGGTCTGCCGGGAACGGATGGGGGTCGAGGCATTGGGCTTCGCCAACCGGGGTTCCAAGAGAGAAGTGAGGCCTCCTTTCGACGCCCTCTCCGAGTTCTGCCAGGCCTGCGGCGCCTGTGAATTCATATGTCCGACGGGAAAGATGAAGGTGCTGGAGGTGGGAAGAAGGGCGGCGCGGCCGATACCTTTCGAATTCAACGAGGGCTTGATCTCCAGGCCCGCGGTGCATATTCCCTACCCCCAGGCCGTCCCCAACAAGGCCGCGCTGGACGGCAGGTACTGCGTCCGCCTGCTGAAGGACAAATGCGGAATATGCCAGGTGTTCTGCGAAGCCGGCGCGATAGACTATGAGCAGAAAGAGGAGCGCATCGAGTTGAAGGCGGGCGCCGTGATCCTGGCTCCGGGATTCGAGCTCTTCGACGCCAAGCTCAAGGGTGAGTTGGGTTACGGACGCTATCCCAACGTCATCACGAGCCTGGAGTTCGAGCGGATATTGAACGCCTCCGGGCCGTTCTCGGGCAAGGTGCTCAGGCCTTCCGACCGGCGCCATCCCAAGAAGATCGCCTTCATCCAATGCGTCGGGTCCCGGGATTGCGACAACAACTATTGCTCCTCCGTGTGCTGTATGTATGCGACCAAGGAAGCCATCATCGCGATGGAACACGAGAAGGGCCTGGAGTGCGCCATCTTCTTCATCGACCTGAGGGCATTCGGCAAGGGGTTCGACGCCTATTATGAGCGGGCCAAGAAGGCCGGCGTGAGGTATGTCCGATGCCGTCCGTCTTCCATCAAGGAGGACCCCTCAAGCCGGGATCTGGAAGTGAGGTACGAGGCCGAGGACGGGACGGTGGTGTCCGAGGGGTTCGATCTCGTGGTGCTTTCCAGCGGACTCAGACCCACGCGGGAAGCCCGGGATATGGCCAAGACCTTCGGCCTGTCCCTCAATGAGCACGGTTTCTGCAGGACTGGGACGTTCGCCCCGGTGGAGACGGGGCGCGCGGGGGTCTACGTGTGCGGGCCGTTCACGGAGCCCAAAGACATCCCGGAAACGGTCATGCAGGCCAGTGCCGCCGCGGCCAAGACTTTGTCCCTGCTGTCGTCGGCGCGGGGTTCGCTGATCGAGCCCAAGGGATTCCCCCCGGAGAAGGATGTCTCCGGGCGGCCGCCCAGGATCGGAGTCTTCGTCTGCCACTGCGGCACCAATATCGCGGGCGTGGTCAATGTGCCGGAAGTCGTCGAGTATGTGAAGGGATTGCCGGATGTGGCCTATGCCGAGAACGATCTCTACACCTGCTCGAACGATGCTCAAGAAAGGATCAAGCAGTTGGTCCGGGAGCACGATTTGAATCGGGTCGTGGTGGCGTCCTGCACGCCCAGGACGCACGAGCCCCTGTTCCGGAACACCATCCGGGAAGCGGGCGTGAATCCGTATCTTTTCGAAATGGCCAATATCAGGGACCAATGCTCGTGGGTCCACATGCACGAGCCGGAGCAGGCCACGCGCAAGGCCAAGGACCTTCTGCGGATGGCCATCGCCAAGGCCCGGCTCCTGGAGCCGCTCCAGCGCCGGACCATGAAGGTCCATCCCGACGCCCTCGTGATCGGAGGGGGGGTGAGCGGCATGACCGCCGCGCTCGACATGGCGAAGCAGGGCATCACGGTGCACCTGGTGGAGCGCGAAGGCGCGCTCGGCGGCGGCCTGCGCAGGACGAGATACCTTCTGGATGGAGAGGACCCCAAGGGCGAGCTCGACCGACTGGTGGCGAACGTGCTCGGAGAGAAGCTGATCCGGGTCCATCTGAATTCCAAGATCGTCGCGATGGAGGGAAGCTGGGGCAATTTCAAGACGAAGGTCTCGGGCGTCGGCAACGGCGGCGCGGCGGAGTTCGGCCATGGCGTGGTGGTGGTGGCGACCGGCGCGCGGGAATACCAGCCTCAGGAGTATCTCTACGGGAAGGATGAGAGGGTGACGACCCAGCTCGAGCTGGAGTCCCTCATCGCGGACGGCAAGTTCAGGGCGAAATCCGTGGTGATGATCCAGTGCGTCGGTTCCCGGAACGATGAGCATCCCTATTGCAGCAGGGTCTGCTGCACCGAGGCGGTGAAAAACGCCCTGAAGATCAAGGCCACGAGCCCCGACTCCGAGGTGTACGTCCTTTATAGGGACGTCCGGACCTACGGCTTCCGCGAGCAGTACTATCGTCAGGCCCGGGAGAAGGGCGTGGTCTTCCTGCGCTACGACGACGACAAAAAACCCGCGGTCGAGGTCAAGGAAGGCGGATTGCAGGTCTCTGCTTTCGACCCCATACTCAAGACGACCGTCTCCATCGACGCGGACCTGCTGGTCCTCTCGGCGGGGATCGTCGCCAATCCCGACAGCGCCGAGGTGGGGCAGATGCTGAAGGTGCCCTTGAACCAGGACAAGTTCTTCTTGGAAGCGCACATGAAGCTGAGGCCCGTGGATTTCGCGAGCGATGGGATATTCCTCTGCGGCCTGGCGCATTCGCCGAAGGATCTGACCGAGTGCCTGATGCAGGCCAGCGGCGCCGCCGCGAGGGCCTCGGCGGTGGCGCTCAAGGGCAGCGTCGAGCTCGAGGCCAACGTTTCCCGGGTCCTCGACGAGAACTGCGACGGCTGCGCCTATTGCGTGGACCCTTGCCCGTACAAGGCCATCACGCTCATCGAATACATGTTCAACGGCGCCATCAAGAAGACGGTGGAAGCCAACGAGAGCGTGTGCAAGGGCTGCGGGGTCTGCCAGGCCACCTGCCCCAAGAAGGGCATCGCCATAATGGGCTTCAGGCTGGAGCAGATATCCGCCATGGCCGAGGCCGCCCTGCAGGCGGGCGGAGCGCCGAGCGGAAAACCGGCCGAAGAGCTCGTGCGGCAGTAGGAGATGATCATGGCTGAGACAGTGATGGAGCAGGAACAGCAGGCGGAGATCCTCAATCCGGACCCGGTGGTCATCGCCTTCTGCTGCAATTGGTGCTCCTACACCGGCGCGGACCTGGCCGGGACCTCCCGGCTCCAGTATCCGCCCCAGATCCGCATCATCCGGGTCATGTGTTCGGGCATGGTGCACCCCAACCTGGTCATAGACGCCCTGACCAAGGGCGCCGACGGCGTGATGATCTGCGGCTGCCACCTGGGCGACTGCCATTACATAGACGGCAACTACAAGACCGAGAAGCGGGCCGATGCCATCAAGCTCATGTTGGAGGACTTCGGCCTGGAGCCCGAGCGCTTCCGCCTGGAGTGGGTCTCCGCGTCGGAGGGCCCGAAGTTCGCCCAAGTCATGACCGACATGGTCGCGGCCTTGAAAAGGCTGCCGCCGAGCTCCTACAAGGTGGGGTGAGCGTTATGACCCAGAGCGCGAGATTCTTCGACGACAAGAAGTTCATGTGGGATGGGAAAGTCTACGAGGGACGCTCGGAGGCCGAGGAGTCCGAGCGGGGCTACAGGAAGGACGCCTTTGAGACGCGGGTCGTGGAGGACGGCGGGAAGTTCCTGGTCTATTCCCGCCGGGTGGCCGCCCAGCAGACGGCCGTAGAGGGATAAACTGTTAAGGAGGGAGAATAGAATGCCTGTGAAAGTCGCGGAGGAATGGCTTAACATCTGCGGTGGCTGCGAGGTCAGCATACTCGACATCGGCGAGCCGCTCTTGGACCTGCTGCCGAACCTGGAGTTCGTGCACATGCCCGTGCTCATGGACCACAAGTACCACGGCCAGACCGGCGAGGGCGATCCGCACAAGATCGACATCCCGGACGCGGACGTGGGCATCATCTCCGGCGGCATCCGCAACGAGAAGGAGAAGCAGGTCGCCCTGGCGATGCGGGCCAAGTGCAAGACCGTGGTGGCCCTGGGCTCCTGCGCCTGCTACGGCGGCATCCCGGCTTTGGCCAACATGTGGTCCCTGACCGACATGTGCGACAAGGTCTACAAGGACAGCAAGTCCACGGAGAAGGCCGACACGCCCAAGACCGACCTGCCGCCGCTCCTGGACCGCGTCTACGCCCTCGACGAGGTCATCAAGGTGGACCTGGCCATCCCGGGCTGCCCCACCTCCTCGGACTGGATCAAGGAAGCCCTGCTCTCCTTGCTCTCGGGCAAGCCCTTCGCCATGCCGGATAAGTCCGTGTGCGACGAGTGCCCGACCAAGCGCGAGAAGAAGGCCTCCGGCGGCACTATCAAGCGGCCCCTGGAGAACATGGCCTTCAAGCAGGACGCGCCCTGGGAGGAGACCCGCTGCTTCATGGAGCAGGGCTACCTGTGCCTGGGCCCGGTGACCCGGGCCGGCTGCGCGGGCATGAGCATGGAGGCGGGCGAGGCCAAGGTGCCGCGCTGCATCAAGGGCTACATGCCCTGCCGGGGCTGCTTCGGCCCGGTCAAGAAGGGCTCCAACCCGCTCGTGGACATGATGGGCGCGCTGTCCTCCATCGGCCTCAAGGCCGACCAGGTCAGCGACCGCCGCGCCATGCTCAGCCGCTACGTGGGCGGCCACGGCATGCTCAAGCCGCTTCCGGCCAAGGCGCCGGCGCCGGTGAAGAAGTAGGGACTTCTCAGGAGGCACTGCAATGGCTAAGACTCTCACCATCGCGCCGGTCTCGAGGCTGGAAGGCCACGCCAAGGTCACCATCAACCTCGACGACGCGGGCGACGTCAAGGACACCTTCGTCAACATCGTGGAACTGCGCGGCTTCGAGAAGTTCTGCCAGGGCCGCCCGGTCGAGGAGCTGCCCCGCATCGTGACCAGCATCTGCGGGGTCTGCCCCTGGTCGCACCACCTGGCCTCGTCGAAGGCCTGCGACGCGGTCTTCGGCGTGACCCCGCCGCCGGCGGGGCGCAAGCTGCGCGAGCTGTGCAACTCGGTGGCCTACACCGAGGAGCACATCCTGCACTTCTTCTTCCTGGCCGGTGCGGACTACGTGCTGGGACCGGGCGCCGACTACAAGACCCGCAACGTCATCGGCATCGCGGCGGCCGCGCCCGAGATCGGCAAGAGGGTGGTGCGCAACCGCCAGCTCGGCGCGCGCATGCTCAACGTCATCTCGGGCAAGTCCATCCACCCCGTAACCTCGGTGCCGGGCGGCTTCTCCAAGCCGCTCACCGCCAAGGAGCGCGACCTGTGCCTCCCGCTGGCCGAGGAGATCCTGGAGTTCGCCAAGTGGGGCATGGCCTGGGCCAAGTCCGAGGTGTTCCCCAAGTACCTCGACGCGGTCAAGTCCGTGGGCGTCATCAAGACCGGGTACATGGGCACGGTGCGCGGCGACGGGACCATGGACCTCTACGACGGCAAGATCCGGCTCATGAAGCCGGACGGGAGCTTCGCGGACTTCGCGGACTCGGACTACCTCGATTACATCGAGGAGAAGGTCCTGCCCTGGTCCTACATGAAGTTCCCCTACGCCAAGTCCTGGAACGAGGGCTTCTCCATGGACCTGGCCGCGCCCAAGGGCATCTACCGCACCAACACCCTGGCGCGCATCAACGCCTGCGACAAGCTCGCCACCCCGCTGGCGCAGAAGGAGCTGGAGGAGTTCCGCAGGGGTTTCGGCCGCCCCTGCCACCTGACCCTGCTCTACAACTGGGCCCGGCTCATCGAGCTGCTCTACAACGCGGAGTACGCGGTGCAGCTGCTCAAGGACCCGGAGATCACGAGCAAAGAGACCCGCGTGCCGGTGACGCCTCGGGCCGGCCGGGGCGTGGGGCACGTGGAGGCGCCGCGCGGCACCCTCATCCACGACTACGAGACCGACGCGCAGGGGCTGGTGACCAACGTCAACCTCATCGTGGGCACCACGCACAACAACGCGCCCATCAACATGGCGGTCAAGCAGTCGGCGCAGAGCCTCATCAAGGGCGGCAAGTACGACGAGGCCCTCCTCAACACCGTGGAGATGTCCATCCGCGCCTACGACCCGTGCTTCTCCTGCGCGACCCACAACCTCGACGGCCGCCTGGCCGTCAAGGTGGACGTGGTGGGAGCCGACGGGGAGGTCCGGGCCACGCTGGCCAACTGAGGCAAGAGTACGGGGGTGCCCGCCCTGGCGGGCGGGCGCCCCGCCCCTTGATATGCAGACCACCCATCGCGACCCGGCCGAGGAGCGCACCGAGGCCATAGACGCCGCGGCGGCGGACGTGCTCATCATCGGCTGCGGCAACGTGCTCATGGGCGACGACGGCTTCGGCCCGGCCTTCATCAAGCACCTGGAGCAGACGGGCGGGCTGCCCGAGGGCGTAGGCCTGCTCGACGCGGGCACGGGCGTGCGTTCCTTCCTCTTCGGCCTGGTGCTCGCGGACCAGAAGCCCCGGCGCATCCTCATCGTCGACGCCGTGGACATGGGCCGCAAGCCCGGCGAGGTCTTCCACATAGACCTGGAGGCCGTGCCCGCGCTGAAAGCCGACGATTTCTCTTTGCACCAGCTGCCCACCTCCAACATGCTGCGCGAGCTGCGCGACAGCTGCGGCGTGGAGGTGGGCGTGCTGGCCGTACAGGTCGAGTCCATCCCGGACCGGGTGGACTGGGGCCTCTCACCCCCCATGATCCAGGCCCTGGAGCCGGCGCGCGCCGCGGTCCTGGCCTGGCTGGGCTGACTCATCGCCCGGGGGCCAGGCCGCCCGCGGCCAGGCCCAGCCGGTACGCCACCAGGAAGTCGAGCGGGGAGAAGCGCTGCGGCGGTTCGCGGCGGTAGCCGAGCCAGTCGTCCAGGCTGTGCGCGGACCTCTGCCAGATGAAATCCGCGGGCGGCCGCTGCCAGAGGGGCAGGGGCTGGCTCAGGACGCGCAGGCCGGAGAACGGCCAGGGCCGGGTGTTGAGGTCGGACCGCTGGGAGTTGACGGTCTCCCGCAAGACCTTGCAGGCGGGATAGTCCCATTCCAGCATGGCCACCTGCGCGGCCCTGAAATGCGCGGTCCGGTCGGCCAGGAACTCCGCCACCACGCCGTCTCGGGCAGGGGCAGTCATGCCTGAGCGCGCCAGGACCCAGTGGCCGAGGTACAGCCAGAAGGAGTTTCCCATGTTCTGGGTCACGTGCTCCAGCCGCACCAGGCCGCGGGCGTAGACGGCCTTGCGCTCGGGGGAATCCTCCGTCAGGAGCGCCGCGGCCAGGGCCAGGAACGCGATGTTGTGGTTCGTGGTCTTGTTGTTCCAGAGCAGGGGCCCCGAGCCGTAGGCGCCCCACCGGTCCTGGCCTTTGGCCACGAGATCCTGGTGGTCCGCGGCCCACGGGCCCGCGGGATTGGCCCGGGCGGCGGCCTTGAGCGCCGCCAAGGTGACGAGGACGCCGGGCGGGGAGTTGAACACCGCCCCGCCCATCCGGCAGTAGCGGGTGGGGGAACCGTCCGAGTTGCGCAGCAGGTAGCCCGCCCCTCTGAGCCTGCGGCTGAAGCGCAGGAGGCCGGCGTCCGCCTTGGGACGCAGCGGCGGGACCAGCTCGCGCAGCATGGCCGCTCCGAAGATCCAGCCGGAGGCGGAATCGATGCTGGCGTCCTCCTTCCATTGCCAGCGGCCGTCCCGGGAATACCAGGGCCCGGGAGACTCGGCGGCGAGCCCCGCCGGATAGACGGAGCGGGCGATGGGCCAGCCGTGGGTCATGAGGAGCTCCAGTCCTTCCAGGGCGCGCCGCGCGCGCCGGAGGTTGCGGGGAGTGGGCGCCTGGGACCAGCGCAGGGCCGCCTCCGCCGCGTACACCCCCTGCCACAGGCAGACATCCCCCAGTTGGACGGGCGGGGTGGAGATGAGGAAGAGACGGCCGTCCTCCACGGTGAAGAGCCGGTCGAGATCCGCCTCCATGACCCGGGCTTGGGCGGCGAGCGGGCGCAGGTCCTTGCGCTGGGAGGCGCGGGAGAGTTGCAGGTGGGGCTCCAGCCCCAGGTGCACCGCATCCCAGCGCAGCAGGACCGCCAGCAGGCCGTCGAAGAAAAGGCCGCGCCAGCCGGGCAGCGCGTAGAAGGTCCCGGCGGACAGGAGACAGAGGAGCAGGCCGCCCAAGGCCGCCGCCCTGAAGGGCCGTCTCATCCGCCGTCCCACACGGATAGTGTGGGTCCTGCCGGCGGTTCCGTCAAGGCCGGCGATCCCTGGTGGGGCAGGTCGCCATTTGAGTATCCTTGTCTCATGCCCGGCATCATCAGCCCCATCCTGCTCCTGGCGTTCCTGGCGGCGGGCCGGGCGGCTCCGGTCCCGGCACGGGAAGAGGAAGCGTTCGCAGCCCGCGTGCGCGTCGAAGAGGAGACGCCGCGCCATACGCTCTACGAGGTGCGCTTCCCGAGCGCCCTGCGCAGCCCTTTCCCGGTCAACGATACGGTGTGGGGCCACCTCTACGTGCCGAAGCCTGCGCGGCCGGCCGGCGCCAAGCCTGCGTGCATCCTCGTGCTCCCGGTGATGGCGGCCCCCAACGTCTGGATCGAGCTGCGCTTCGTGCACGCCTTCCTCAGACGCGGCTTCGCGGTCCTATGGCTGGAGATGCCGTACCAGTTCCATCGCCGGCCCCACCCTTCGGTGCCCAGCGGCCAGGTCTTCCTGGCGCGTTCGGCCCGGCGGCTCGGGGCGAATTTCCGCCAGTCCATCGCGGACGCCCGGCGGGCCTTGACCTGGCTCGGACGCAGCGGCCTGGTGGATCAGGAGCGCATCGGTCTCTTCGGGATCAGCCTGGGAGGGATGGTGGCCGCGGCGGTCTACAGCGTCGACGACAGGCCCAAGGGCGCCGTCCTGCTGCTGGCCGGGGCGGGTTTCCCCGACTTGGCGGTCAACGGTTCCCTGACCGCGGATTTCGTCCGGCGCGCGGGCATCGGGACGGAGGAGCTCCGCCGCGCCTGGCAGGGCCTCGACCCCGCGGCCTACCGGGAGCGCAACCGCGGCAAGCCCGTCTGCCTCGTCAACGCGCGCTCGGACACCGTCGTCCCGAGGGACAACGCCCTCAAGCTCAAGGAGTCCTTCCCGGACGCCAGGCAGTTGTGGGTCCCATTCGGGCATTACTCGTCCGCCGTCCATCTGCTCTGGGTGAGGTCCTACGCGGCCGGAGAGTTCTCCCGGCTCTTGTTCCCTCCCGGGCCATGAATTAGTATAATTAATAATCATGAATATCCTAGTCCTGAACTGCGGCTCCTCCACGGTGAAATTCCAGGTCATCGCGACCGACGCGGACCTCATCAAGTCGGACGGCGACCGCCGGCTGGCCCACGGCCTGGTCGAGCGCATCGGCAGCCAGTGCCTCATCACCCTCCAGGCGGACGGCCAGAGGCCGATCAAGAGGGCGGCGCCGGTCCGGGACCATAAGTCCGCCATCGACATGATCGTGAAGTGGGCCATCTCGCCGGAGGCCAGGATCGACGGCATCCAGAAGCTCTCGGACCTCCAGGCCGTCGGGCACCGCGTGGTCCACGGCGGGGAGCGCTTCCGGACCTCCGCCTTGCTCGACGACGAGGTCATGCGGCAGATCGAGGACTGCATCGAGCTGGCCCCCCTGCACAACCCCGCCAATCTCAAGGGCATCTTGGCCGCGCGCGAGCTCCTGGGCGCGGGCATCCCCCAGGTGGCGGTCTTCGACACCGCCTTCCACTCCTCCATGCCCGAGACCTCGTACATCTACGGCATCCCCTACCAGCTCTACCGCCGGCACAAGATCCGCCGCTACGGCTTCCACGGCACCTCCCACCGCTACGTGGCCTACAAGTACCGGCGCATCGCCAAGTTGGAGCGCGACCAGGTCAACGCCATCACCCTGCACCTGGGCAGCGGCTGCTCCGCCTGCGCCATCAAGGACGGCCTCTCCTTCGACACCTCCATGGGCTTCACGCCCCTGGAGGGGCTGATGATGGGCACGCGCTGCGGCGACATCGACCCTTCCATCATCGACTTCCTGGTGCACAAGGAAGGCATGAGCATCGACCAGGTGGACGCTTTGCTCAACAAGCAGTCGGGCCTGCTGGGCGTCTCCGGCCTGACCAACGACATGCGCGAGCTCCTCGATGAGGAGGCGGAGCACCAGGACCGCCGGGCCCGCCTAGCCATCGACATCTTCTGCCAGAGGGTCCGTCGCTACATCGGCGGCTACCTCGCCGAGATGGGCGGGGCCGACGCGGTGATCTTCACGGGCGGCATCGGGGAGCGCTCGCCGCTGATTCGCGGCCGGATCTGCGCGGGGCTGGACTGCCTGGGTCTGACCCTGGACAAGGGCCGCAACGAGCGCTGCCAGGGCGACGAGGCGGGGCTCATCACGGAGGAGGGCGCGGAGCTCAAGGCCTACGTCATCCCCACCAACGAGGAACTGCTCATCGCGCGGGACGCCTTCCGGGTGGTCTCCGGACAGACAGCGGTGGCGGCCTAGCCGGGCGCCGCGGGCCGGATGATTTTGCTATCATCTGGGGCGCCCGCGTAGGGGCGCACCGTCTTGGAGGGACCCGCGTCATGAGCATCAGCACTCTCGCCCGATCCATCGCCGAATCCCCGACCTTGAGCCTCAACGAGGCCGCCCGCGTGCTGCGGGAGAAGGGGGAGGCCGTCATCCATCTGGGCGGCGGCGAGCCCAAGAACAAGACCCCCATCAACGCCATACTGACCTCGGCCGCCAAGCTGCGCGACGGCGACGTCAAGTACACGCCCACTGACGGCATCCCCTCGCTCAAGAAGGCCATCGTGCGCTACACCGAGGAGAACTACGACCGCATGGTCGGGCCGGAGAACATCATCGTCTCGGCCGGGGCCAAGCAAGCGCTCTACAATTTATTGTTCACCCTCCTGAACCCGCAGGACGAGGTCATCGTGCTGGCCCCCTACTGGGTCAGCTACCCGGAGATGATCAAGATGGTCTACGGGGTGCCGGTGATCGTCACGCCGGAGGACGGCCGCTTCGTGCCCCGCATGAAGGACATCGCGGCCGCGGTGAGTTCCTACACCAAGGCCATCATCGTCAACTCGCCCAACAATCCTTCGGGCGTCATGTATCCGCCGGAGTTCGTCGAGGAGCTGGTGCGCTTCTGCGAAGCTAAGGGCATCTACTACATCTCCGACGACATCTACCACAAGCTGGTCTTCGACGGCAAGCAGCCCGTCTCCCCGTATAAGTTCACGGACAAGGACCCGGAGAACACCAAGATCGTCTCCATCAACGGCATCTCCAAGCTCTACGGCATGACGGGCTTCCGCATCGGCTGGGTGGTGGCGCCCAAGGCCATGGTAGCTGTGCTGACCAACGTGCAGGCCCAGACCGTGTCCTGCACCTCCGTCATCCTGCAGGCCGCGGCCGAGGGCGCCCTGACCGGCCTGCAGAGCCCCATCGAATCCCTGCGCATGACCTTGGAGAACAACCGCAACGTCATGCTGCAGGAGCTGCGCGCCTTCGACGGGGTCAAGGTCGCCAAGCCGGACGGCACCTACTACTGCCTGCCCGACTTCCGCGCCTACGGCAAGAGCTCGGTGGAACTCTCGCAGATGCTGCTCAAGCGGGCTTTGGTGGTGACCGTGCCGGGCAAGGAGTTCGGCATGGAAGGCCACCTGCGCCTGAGCTACTGCACCACGGTCAAGGACATCACCGAGGGCGTGGCCCGCATCAAGTGGGCCCTGGACCCCAACGCGCCCAAGGAAATCTACATCGGCGAGCGCAAGCTCGTGAGGGACTGGAAATGAACAACCTCCTCGACATCAAGACCCCGGCGGAAGCCACGGCGCAGTCGCTCAAGAGCGACTACGGCCTCAACAACCACGGCTTCTCCAACCTGCGCAAGGTCTACTGGAACCTCCCGACCTCCGCCCTCTACGAGGAGGCCATCTTCCGGGGCGAGGCGCGCCTCTCGGACATGGGCGCCGTGCTCGTCGACACCGGCAAGCACACGGGCCGCTCCGCCAACGACAAGTTCGTCGTCAAGGAGGAGACCACCTCGGAGAAGGTCTGGTGGGGGGAGTACAACCGGCCCTTCAGCCCGGAGAAGTTCAACGACCTCTACCAGCGCCTGCTGGGCTTCCTGCAGGGACGCGACCTCTTCGTGCAGGACTGCTACGGGGGGGCGGACCCGGACTACCGCCTGCCCGTGCGCATCATCACCGAGAAGGCCTGGCACAGCCACTTCGCGCGCAACATGCTGCTCAAGCCGGCCACCAACGAGGAGTACCGGCGCTTCGTGCCGGACTTCACGGTCATCTCCGTGCCCTCCTTCCAGGCCATGCCCCAGGTGGACGTGACCGCCTCCAACACCTTCATCCTGCTCAACTTCGCCCAGCGCCTGTGCATCATAGGCGGCACGGGCTACGGCGGGGAGATCAAGAAGTCGGTCTTCTCCATCCTCAACTACCTGCTGCCCCTGGAAGGCGTCTTCCCCATGCACTGCTCCGCCAACATCGGCGAGGCCGGCGACGCGGCCCTGTTCTTCGGGCTCTCGGGCACGGGCAAGACCACGCTCTCAGCCGACCCCTCGCGCCGGCTCATCGGCGACGACGAGCACGGCTGGAGCGACGCGGGCGTGTTCAACTTCGAGGACGGCTGCTACGCCAAGGTGATCCACCTCTCCTCCAGCGCGGAGCCGCAGATCTTCGGGGCCATCCGGCGCTTCGGCGCCATCCTGGAGAACGTGCCCTACGACCCGGTCACGCGCCTCATCGACCTCGACGACGAGTCGCGCACCGAGAACACCCGGGCCTCCTACCCGCTGGACTACATAGACAACGCGGTGCCGGAGAAGAAGGGCGGACATCCCAAGAACATCATCTTCCTGACCTGCGACGCCTCCGGCGTGATGCCGCCCATCGCCAAGCTCACCCCGGACCAGGCCCTCTACCAGTTCATCTCCGGCTACACCTCCAAGGTGGCGGGCACCGAGGCCGGGCTGGGCAAGGAGCCGGAGATGACCTTCTCCACCTGCTTCGGCGCGCCTTTCATGGTGCACCACCCGGCGGTCTACGCGGACCTGCTCAAGCGCAAGGTGCTCAAGCACGGGGTCGACTGCTGGCTGGTCAACACGGGCTGGGTGGGCGGCCCTTACGGCGTGGGCAAGCGCATCAGCATCCGGCACACCCGCGGCCTGCTCAACGCGGTCCTGAGCGGCAAGCTTCTGAAGGTGGAGTTCGTCATAGACCCGGTGTTCGGCTTCCAGGTGCCCAAGTCCTGCGACGGGGTGCCGGCCGGGGTGCTCAACCCCTCGGAGTCCTGGTCCGACAAGGGCCACTACAGCCAGCGCTACCGCGAACTGGCCACCCGGTTCATCGAGAACTTCAAGAAGTTCGAGACCGGCTGTCCCGCCGAGGTCCGCGCCGCCGGGCCCAGGCGCTAGCAGTCTTTTTCATGCACGCCGGCCCCCGGCCGAGCGGCCTCCCGCGCGGCCCGTCTGCGACCCATTAGATTTATTCATGGGTCCATGAAAATTATTAATTTGGTTTGAGCCGCGGCCGCTTGCTATCATTCGAAGCATAACGGAGTCCAAATCCCAGAGCAGCAGGAGAAGTCCATGTCCAATCTGAAAGAGAAGCTCTTCGACAAGATCAAGGCTTGGCGGCCCCGGACCACCAAGCTCCTCAAGGAATACGGCAACGTCAAGCTCGACGAGGTGACCATCGAGCAGTGCATCGGCGGCATGCGCGACATCAAGAGCCTCGTCACCGACATCTCCTACCTGGATCCGCAGGAAGGCATCCGCTTCCGCGGCTTCACCATCCCGGAGGTCCTGGCCAAGCTGCCCAAGGTCAAGGGCCGCGAGATGCCTTCCGTGGAGGGGTTCTTCTACCTCCTGCTCACCGGCGACGTGCCGACCGTGGCGGACGAGGCGGCCGTGACCGAGGAGTTCCGCAAGCGTGCCGCGGTGCCCAAGTACGTCTTCGACGTGCTGCGCGCCATGCCCGCGGACAGCCACCCCATGACCATGTTCTCCGCCGCCATCCTGACCATGCAGCGCGAATCGCTCTTCGTCAAGCGCTACAACGAGGGCATGAGCAAGATGGACTACTGGGACCCCATGTACGAGGACGCCCTCAACGTCCTGGCCAAGCTGCCCGAGATCGGCGCCTTCATCTACCGCCACAAGTACAAGGGCGGCAAGATCATCGCCTCCGACCCGTCCTTGGACTTCGGCGGCAACTTCGCGCGCATGATGGGCATCGAGAAGCCCTACGACGACGTGGCGCGCATGTACTTCATCCTGCACAGCGACCATGAGAGCGGCAACGTCAGCGCGCACACCGGCCACCTGGTGGCCAGCGCGCTCTCGGACATCTACTACTCGCTCTCCGCCATGCTCGACGGCCTGGCTGGCCCCCTGCACGGGCTGGCCAACCAGGAGGTCCTGCGCTGGATGATGGGCGTGATGGACAAGATGGGCGGCAAGACCCCGACCGAGGAGGAGATGCGCAAGTTCGTCTGGGACACGCTCAAGGGCGGCCAGGTGGTGCCGGGCTTCGGCCACGCGGTGCTGCGCAAGACCGACCCGCGCTACATGGCCCAGCGCGAGTTCTGCCTCAAGCACCTGCCCGACGACCCCATCTTCAAATATGTCGACGTCCTCTTCAAGGTGGTGCCGCCGGTGCTCAAGGAGCAGGGCAAGGCCAAGAACCCGTGGCCCAACGTGGACGCGCAGTCCGGCGTCATCCAGTGGCACTACGGCCTCAAGGAGTACGACTTCTACACCGTGCTCTTCGGCATCGGCCGCGCCCTGGGCGTGTCGGCCAACATCGTCTGGGACCGCGGCCTGGGTTACGCCCTGGAGCGGCCCAAGTCCGTGACCACCGCCATGCTCGAAGAGGTGGCGGCCAAGGCTCCGGCCAAGACTGCGGCCTGAGGCTGGTCAGAGAGGTCATCTCGCCCCGCTTCGCGGGGCGGGCGCGCCCGGCGCTTCGCGCCGGGCGCCCGCTTAAAGTATAATCGGCAGGAACCCGCACCGGAGGTCCATCCGCCATGGCCGTGAGAAAAGAAGAGGCGCTCGAGTACCACTCCCACCCCGTCCCGGGCAAGATCGAGGTCGTCTCCACCAAGCCCTGCTACACCCAGCGCGACCTGAGCATGGCCTACACCCCGGGCGTGGCCGACCCCTGCCTGGAGATCAAGGCCCATCCGGCCGACGTCTACAAATACACCTCGAAGGGCAACCTCGTGGCCGTGGTCTCCAACGGCACCGCGGTGCTGGGCCTGGGCAACATCGGCGCGGCGGCCGGCAAGCCCGTGATGGAGGGCAAGGGCGTGCTCTTCAAGCGCTTCGCGGACATCGACGTCTTCGACATCGAGGTGGCCTCCGAGGACCCGCAGGAGGTCATCCGCCTCTGCCAGCTGCTGGAGCCCACCTTCGGCGGCATCAACCTGGAGGACATCAAGGCGCCCGAGTGCTTCCTCATCGAGGAGACGCTCAAGAAGACCATGAAGATCCCGGTGATGCACGACGACCAGCACGGCACGGCCATCATCTCCGGCGCGGCCCTGCTCAACGCCCTGGAGATCGCGGGCAAGGATATCCGTTCCGCCAAGGTGGTCTTCAACGGGGCCGGGGCCGCGGGCTTCGCCTGCGCGGACCACTACCTGCGCCTGGGCGTCAAGCGCGAGAACGTCATCCTCTGCGACACCGCGGGCGTGGTCTACAAGGGCCGCGGCAAGGGCATGAACCCGTACAAGGAGAAGTTCGCCAGCGACACGGAGGCCCGCACCCTGGCCGAGGCCATGCGCGGCGCCGACGTGTTCGTAGGCCTGTCCGTGGCCGACGCGGTCGCGCCCGAGATGCTGCGCGGCATGGCCAAGAACCCCGTCGTCTTCGCCATGGCCAATCCCAACCCGGAGATCCGCTACGACGCGGCCGTGGCCGCGCGCCGCGACATCATCATGGCCACGGGCCGCTCCGACTTCCCCAACCAGGTCAACAACGTGCTGGGCTTCCCTTTCATCTTCCGCGGGGCGCTCGACGTGCGCGCCTCCTGCATCAACGACGAGATGAAGCTGGCCGCCACCTACGCCCTGGCCAAGCTGGCCAAGGAGGACGTGCCGGACTCGGTGCGCAAGGCTTACGGGGGCGAGCGCCTGCAGTTCGGCCGCGAGTACATCATCCCCAAGCCTTTCGACCGCCGCGTCCTGCTCTGGGAGGCCTCGGCCGTGGCCGAGGCCGCCATGAAGAGCGGCGTGGCGCAGAAGCCGGTCAAGCTCGACGAGTACCGCCTCCAGCTGGAGAAGCGCCTGGGCCGCGACCGCGAGGTGATGCGCGCCGTCATCGACAAGGCCCAGCGCGAGCCCAAGCGCATCGTGTTCCCGGAGGGCGAGGAGGAGAAGATCCTGCGCGCCAGCCAGGTCCTGCTCGACGAGGGCATCGCCAAGCCGGTGCTGCTGGGCCGCGAGGGGCGCATCAAGGCCGTGGCCAAGGAGCACGGCCTGGACCTGGAGGGGGCCGTGATGGTGGACCCGGAGGCCAGCGCCCGGCGCGAGGACTACATCCAGGAGTACTTCCGCCTGCGCCAGCGCAAGGGCTGCACTCTGGCCGGGGCGCGCGAGGACATGGCGGACAAGAACGCCTTCGGCGCCATGATGGTGCACACGGGCGACGCGGACGCCCTCATCGCCGGCCTGACCCAGCACTACCCCAACACCATCCGGCCGGCTTTGCGCGTCATCAAGGTGCGCGAGGGCCACTCCCGGGTGGCCGGGCTCTACATGCTGGTCTTCAAGAAGGACGTGTACTTCCTGGCCGACGCCACGGTCAACATCGACCCGCCGGCCGAGGTGCTCGCCGAGATCGCCCAACTGGCCGCGGAGACGGCGCGGCGCTTCAACGTGGAGCCACGCGTGGCCATGCTCTCCTTCTCCAACTTCGGCAGCACCGCGCATCCCGCGGCCGAGAAGGTGGCGCGGGCCGCGGCACTGGTGCAGAAGGCGGAGCCGGGGCTGATGGTGGACGGCGAGATGCAGGCCGACACGGCCGTGGTGCCGGAGCTCATGGAGCACACCTATCCCTTCAGCCGGCTCAAGGGCGGGGCCAACGTGCTCATCTTCCCGAGCCTGGAGGCGGGCAACATCGCCTACAAGCTGCTCTCCCGCATCGGCGGGGCCACGGCCATCGGGCCCATCCTGATGGGCATGAGCAAGCCGGTGCACGTGCTCCAGCGCGACGACGACGTCGACGACATCGTCAACATGGCGGCCATCGCGGTGGTGGACGCCCAGGACACCCAGCGCCGCCAGGCGCCGCGCCGGACCGCCAGGAAGTAGGCGTCGGCGGCGCGTCCATTAAGTAATCTTATAACTCGCGCGCATGATGATTATTCATTTGATAGCCCATTCCACCCAATGTTATGATAGGGGGCACCGTCGTTGATACGCGATTTCTGGGAGGTCATACCATGAGAAAGAAGATAGCGCTCGTCGGCGCCGGACAGATCGGACAGAACCTGGCCATGCTCGCGGCCATGAAGGGGCTCGGAGACGTGGTCATCCTCGATGTGCCCGCCTACGTCAACGTGGCCAAGGGCAAGGCCCTGGACCTCATGGAGATGGCGCCCAACGGCGACTACGACGCCAACGTCACCGCCACCTCCGACTACAAGGACATCAAAGGCGCCGACGTGGTCATCGTCACCGCCGGCAAGCCCCGCGAGGCGGGCATGACGCGCGAGGACCTGCTGGCCATCAACATCAAGATCATCGGCGCCGTGGCCGCGGGCGTCAAGGAGAACGCGCCCAACGCCTTCTGCATCATCGTGACCAACCCTCTCGACGCCATGGTCTACGCCTTCCACAAGATGACCGGCTTCCCCAAGAACCGGGTCGCGGGCATGGCCGGCACCCTCGACACCGCGCGCTGGCGCGCCTTCATCGCCATGGAACTGGGCGTCTCCGTGCAGGACGTGGCCGGCACCGTGCTGGGCGGACA
The DNA here is from genome assembly GCA_016212825.1 of Elusimicrobiota bacterium. Taxonomy (GTDB): domain Bacteria; phylum Elusimicrobiota; class Elusimicrobia; order UBA1565; family UBA9628; genus UBA9628. The sequence continues at coordinate 80,094 of JACRDS010000026.1, forward strand.
CGGGCCGGACATGGTGCCCCTGCCGCGCCTGACCACGGTGGGCGGCGTGCCTTTGACCGACGTGGCGAGCAAGGAGCAGATCGAGAAGCTGGCCGCGCGCACCCGCGAGGCGGGCACCGAGATCGTCAAGCTCTTCGGCAAGGGCTCGGCCTTCTTCTCCCCGGCCTGGAGCGCCATCATCATGGCCGAGGCCTACCTCAAGGACCAGCGGCGCGTGCTGCCCTGCGCGGCCCTGTGCGAGGGCGAGTACGGCGTCAAGGGCCTGTTCATCGGCGTGCCCTGCCTCATCGGCGCCAAGGGCGTGGAGAAGATCTACGAGATCAAGCTCACCGACGAGGAGAAGGCTTTGCTCGCCAAGACCGCGGCTTCCGTGAAGAAGACCGTGGAAGAGACCGCGGCGGTCAAGGCCTAGCCCGAAGGAGCCGGCGCCCATGAAAGGCACGCTGAGCGAGAAGATCCTCAAAGCCCACCTGGCGGAGGGCCGCCTGGAGCCGGGAGCCGAGATCGGCATCCGCATAGACCAGACCTTGACCCAGGACGCCACCGGCACCATGGCATTCCTTCAATTCGAGGCCATGGGCATACCCAAGGTCCGCGCCGAACTCTCCGTGAGCTACGTGGACCACAACAGCCTGCAGATGGGCTTCGAGAACGCGGACGACCACCGCTACCTGCAGGGCGCGGCGGCCAAGTACGGGGCGTACTACTCCCGGGCGGGCAACGGCATCTGCCACCAGGTCCACCTGGAGCGCTTCGGCGCTCCAGGCAGGACCTTGCTGGGCTCGGACTCCCACACGCCCACGGGCGGCGGCCTGGGCATGTTCGCCATGGGCGCCGGCGGCATAGACGTCGCTGTGGCGATGGGCGGCGGGCCGTACTTCCTCACCGTGCCCAAGGTGGTGCGCGTCATCCTCAAGGGCTCCCTGCCCCAGTGGGTGACTGCCAAGGACGTGATCCTGCACCTGCTCTCCATCCTGACCACGAAGGGGAACGTCGGGACGGTCATCGAGTACTCAGGAGATGGCCTTTCTCAATTGACCGTCCCGCAGCGCGCCACCATGACCAACATGGGAGCCGAGCTGGGGGTGACCACGTCGCTGTTCCCCAGCGACGAGCAGACCAAGAAGTTCCTGACCGCGCAGAAGCGGGCCAAGGACTTCAAGCCTTTGACGGCTGACGCGAACGCCGAGTATTCCCGCACCATAGAGATAGACCTGGCCAAGCTCGAGCCCATGGCCGCCTGCCCGCACAGCCCGGACAACGTCAAGCCCGTCTCGGCGCTCAAGGGCATGGCCGTGGACCAGGTCTGCATCGGCTCATGCACCAACTCGTCGTATCTGGACCTCATGCGCGTGGCTGCCATGCTCAAGGGCAAGCGCGTGCCGCAGTCCGTGAGCCTCGTGCTGGTGCCTGGCTCGCGCCAGGTGGAGCTCATGCTGGCTGAGAACGGCGCCTTGAAGACCTTCGTCGAGGCCGGCGCCCGCCTGGTGGAGCCGACCTGCTCCTTCTGCATCGGCATGGGCCAGTCGCCGGTGAGCGGCGGGGTGAGCCTGCGCACCGGCAACCGCAACTTCGAGGGCCGCAGCGGCACCACGGACGCCCAGGTCTATCTGGTGAGCCCTGAGACCGCTGCTGCCAGCGCCTTGACCGGGACCTTCACTGACCCGCGCAGCCTGGGCAAGAAGGTCAAGCTGCCTGCGGAGCTGCCCAAGGCCTTCCTCATCGACGACAGCATGATCATATCTCCCAAGGATGCGCCCAGAAACGCCGTGATCAAGCGCGGCCCGAACATCGGCGAGCCGCCTAAGAACACGCCCCTGCCTGACGCGCTCAAGGGCACAGTAGTCATCAAGGTGGGAGACAAGATCACCACGGACCACATCATGCCGGCCGGCGAGCGCCTGAAGTACCGCTCCAACATCGGCAAATACTCTCAATTCGTGTTCGAGCGCTTGGACCCCGACTTCCACAAGAAGTGCCAGGCCGAGGCTTCGGCCGGCAAGGCCGTGTTCGTCGTGGCCGGCGAGTCCTACGGCCAGGGCTCCTCGCGCGAGCACGCGGCCATGTGCCCCATGTTCCTGGGCGTCAAGGCCGTGCTGGCCCGGTCCATCGAGCGCATCCACGCGGCCAACCTCATCAACTTCGGCATCCTGCCCCTGGCCTTCAAGGACCCCAAGGACTACGAGGCTCTTGAGGCGGGCGCGGAGTTGGAGCTGCCCGATCTGCTCCAGGCTCTGGAGAAGGGCGAGGTCAAGGTCCGCGACCTGAGCAGGAACCGCGAGTTCACCGTGAAGGCCGTTTTCTCCAAGAGGCAGGCCGCCATCCTGCGGGCCGGAGGCTTGCTCAACCATACCGTCGCCGCCAAGGAGACCGCCAATGTCCGCTAGCGCCATCTTGAAGGAGCCTAAACAGGGCGAGCCCATCACCATGAAGGGGGACCGGCTGCAGGTCCCCAGCAAGCCCATCATCCCGTTCATCGAGGGCGACGGCATCGGCGTGGACCTCTGGCCGGCCAGCCGCCGGGTGCTCGACGCGGCGGTGGAGAAGTGCTACGGCAAGAAGAAAGCCATCGCCTGGTACGAGGTGTTCGCGGGCGAGAAGGCGCAGTCGCGCTACGGCGCGGACCAGGCCCTGCCCAGCGAGACTCTCGACGCGCTCAAGAAATACCGCGTGTCCATCAAGGGGCCGCTGACCACGCCCGTGGGCAAGGGCATCCGCTCCCTCAACGTGACCATCCGCCAGAAGCTCGACCTCTACGCCTGCGTGCGGCCGGTGCGCTGGTTCGAGGGCGTGCCCTCCCCGGTCAAGCACCCGGAGAAGCTCAACGTGACCATCTACCGCGAGAACACCGAGGACGTCTACGCCGGCATCGAGTGGGCCGCGGGCAGCCACGAGGCCGAGCAATTGGCCGCCTACCTCAAGGACAAGCTCAACGCCGCCTTGCCCGAGGGCTCGGCCATCGGCATCAAGCCCATGAGCTCCAAGAACTCCAAGCGCCTGGTGCGCGCGGCCATCCGCCACGCCCTTTTGCGCAAGCTGCCCTCCGTGACCTTGGTGCACAAGGGCAACATCATGAAGTACACGGAAGGGGCGTTCAAGGACTGGGGCTACGAGGTGGCCAAGGACGAGTTCGCCAAGCAGACCGTGACCGAGGCCTCGGGCGAGGCGCCGAACGGGCGCCTCGTCATCAAGGACCGCATCGCCGACTCCATGTTCCAGCAGGCCTTGCTGCGGCCGGAGGAGTACTCGGTGCTGGCCACGCCCAACCTCAACGGGGACTACCTCTCCGATGCCTGCGCGGCCCAGGTGGGCGGGCTGGGCATGGCGCCTGGGGCCAACATCGGCGACGGCATCGGGGTCTTCGAGGCCACGCACGGCACCGCGCCCAAGTACGCGGGCCAGGACGTGTCCAACCCGGGTTCCCTTATCCTGTCCGGGGCCATGATGCTAGAATACCTGGGCTGGACCGAGGCGGCAGACGCCGTCATCAAGGCGATGTCTTCCACCATCAAGGCCAAGACGGTCACCTACGACCTGGAGCGCCAGATGACGGGAGCCCAGAAGCTCAAGTGCTCGGAGTTCGCCTCGGCCCTGATAAGGAACCTCTGAAATTGAGCGACAAACCCGCAACGGCGAAGGTGAAGGGGACGGTGAGCGTCAAGCCCGAGGTGTGCAAGGGCTGCGCCTATTGCATCGAGTTCTGCCCGACCAAGTCCTTGGAGTTCTCCCAGTCGTTCAACCGGAAGGGCTACCACTATCCGGTGCTGGCCAGGCCCGAGACCTGCACGGGCTGCGACCTCTGCGGCGTGCACTGCCCGGACTTCGCCATCTTCGGCCGGCGCCTCAAGCCGGGAGAGAAAGCATGAAGGCCGATCCCAAAGGCGTGCTGACGGGCGCGCACTTCATGGACGGCGACCACGCGGCCTGCGAGGGCGCCCTGGCCGCGGGCTGCCGGTTCGTGGCCGGCTATCCCATCACCCCTTCTACCGAGGTGGTGGAGCGCTTCGCGGCGCGCATCCCGCTGGTGGGGGGGATGTTCATCCAGATGGAGGATGAGATCGCCTCCTCCATCGCGATCCAGGGCGCGGTCTGGGGCGGGGCGAAGGTGATGACCGTGACTTCGGGCCCCGGGCTCTCGCTGATGATGGAGCACATCGGCCTGGCCGCCATCACCGAGTGCCCCTGCGTCTTCGTGGACGTCCAGCGCGGCGGGCCGTCCACCGGCCTGCCCACTTTGCCGGCGCAGGCGGACATGATGCAGGTGAAGTGGGGCTCGCACGGCGACTATGAGATCATCGCGCTGGCGCCGAACTCCCCGCAGGAGTGCTTCGACCTGATGATCAAGGCTTTCAACCTGGCGGAGCGCTACCGGGTGCCGGTCTTCTTCATGATGGACGAGGTGGTGGGGCACATGACCGAGCGGGTGGTCATCCCCGAGGCCGCGGCCATAGAGGTGGAGGAGCGGCGCTGGACCAAGAAGAAACCGGGCGAATACAAGCTCTACGAGACGGGCCCTGACTTGGTGCCGGAGATGGTCATGGCCGGCCAGGGGCACCGCATCCACGTCACGGGCCTGACCCACGACGAGCGGGGCTATCCGGCCATGAACCCGGCGGCCCAGGAACAGCTCGTCGAGCGCCTCCTGAACAAGATCCGCGAGCATAACGGCGACCTGGTCGACGTGCGCGAGGACGGGGTCGAGGGCGCCGACGTTGTGGTGGTGTCTTTCGGCATCACCTCGCGCGTGGCGGGCCATGCCGTGGAAGCGGCGCGCCAGCAGGGCTTGAAGGTGGGGCATCTGCGCCTGGTGATCTGCTGGCCCTTCCCGGCCCAGCTCATCCGGGAGCTGTCCGCGAAGACGAAGGCTTTCGTGGTCCCGGAGCTGAACATGGGCCAGATGGTGCTGGAGGTGGAGCGGGCCGCGGCGGGCAAGGCGAAGGTGGTGTCCGTCCCCCACGCGGGGGGCACGGTGCACGAGCCTGAGGCGATCTTGGCCGCGATACGGGAGGCGGGAAGATGAGCCAGGAAGCCTTGGAAGGGGCGGGCTGCGCGGTGGAGTCGGACAACCCGGTCCTGCCTTTTTTGCGCCAGGACCGCCTGCCGCACATCTGGTGCCCGGGCTGCGGCATCGGCACCACGGTGAACTGCTTCGCCCGGGCTCTGCAGGACTCGGGCATGAAACTGGACGATGTGGCGATCGTGTCTGGCATCGGGTGCACGGGCCGGGTGGCGGGCTACATGAACCTGGACTCGTTCCACACCACGCACGGCCGGGCCATCCCTTTCGCCACGGGGCTGAAATTGGCCAACCCGAAGCTGAAGGTGGTGGTCTACTCGGGCGACGGGGACCTCTCCGCCATCGGCGGCAACCACTTCATCCACGCGGCGCGCCGGAACATGGATCTGATGGTGGTCTGCGTGACGAACCATACCTACGGGATGACTGGGGGCCAGACGGCTCCGACGACCCCGCAGGGCGCCACACAGACGACCATGCCTTACGGCAATTTCGAGAACCCTTTCAACCTGCCGTTCCTGGCCGACGCCTGCGGCGCGGTGTATGTGGCGCGCTGGACCGTGTATCATGTGCGGCACCTGGCGCGCGCCATGAAGGAGGGGCTGGCCAAAAAGGGGTTTTCCTTCATCGAGGCGCTGGCGCCTTGTCCGACCTTGTACTCGCGGCGCAACAAGCTGGGCGATGGTGTGGAACAGCTGAAGTACTACAAGGCCAAGAGCACGATCAAGAACGGGGCTGACACGAAGGACGTGGGCCTGACCTTCCAGGGCGATATCATCGTGGGCAAGTTCGTGGACCGCGAGCGGCCGACGTGGCTGGACTCGATGAACGGGCATCTGACCAAGGTTTTCCCGGGCAAGTTCACGCCCTATGGGAGCTGACATGGCTAAGACGGAGATCCGGGTGGGGGGCTTGGGCGGGCAGGGGGTGATCCTCTGCGGCTCGATCATCGGCAAGGCCGCGGCCTTGCACGACGGCAAGCACGCGACCTTGATCCAGGCTTTCGGGCCGGAGGCTCGGGGCAGCGCGTGCTCGGCTCAGGTGACGGTGTCCGATGCTGTGATCGGCTACCCTTACGTGAAGCAGGCCGACATCTTGATCTTGATGTCGCCGGATGCGTACCAGCAGTTCATCCCTTCCTTGAAGCCGAACGGGCTGCTGCTCTACGAAAGTGACCTGATCAAGATCGGCCATGACCTGCCGGCCGGGGCCAGGGCTTTGGGCATCCCGGCCACTCGCTTCGCGGAGGAACTGGGCCGGCGCCTGGTGCTGAACATCGTGATGACCGGGTTCTTCGCGGGCACGACCGATATCGTGAAGGCCGAGGCGGTCGAGAAGTCTGTGCTTGAATCCGTTCCGAAGGGGACCGAGGAGCTGAACCTGAAGGCTTTCCGCAAGGGCTTGGAGTACGGGCGCAGCCTGGCCGCCAAGGCGGCCTGATGCACGAGCACGCGACCATAGACGGGATCGTCAAGGCGATCCTTAAAGACCCGTCTTTGAAGGGTGCGTCCAAGGTCAGCGAGGTGTTCCTGCGCATCGGGGCTTTGGAGTTCCACTCGGAAGCGGCTTTCCGGCAGGGCTTCGAGGTGGCGGTGCAGGGGACGGTGCTGGCGGGGGCGGCTTTGAGGCTGGATGTGGTCTTGCCGGAGCTGAAGTGCGAGGCGTGCGGGCATAAGGATGTGTGCCGGGAGGGGGAAGTCGACCCGCATGAGAAGCTGCCGGTGCGGGAGTGCCCGAAGTGCCAGTCGCTGGCGCGGATCAGCGGCGGGCGCGGGGTCGATAAGATCGAGCTGTCGGTCGAAGGGCGCTAGGCCGTTCCCTCCTCGCCCGGGGCCTTGATGAGATTCCTGAAGATCGCCGCGGTCGTGCTTTCCATCCTTTTCCTCATCGTGGCCGCGGTCTGCATCTTCGCGGCCTATCGGATGCCTTGACAATGAAGATTGGAGTGTTATACTGTTAATATAACAGTCAAGCTCTCTATCCTGGGGGGAGTCAAACCATGAAGACCAAGAGGAGGTTCGGGGAGATCCTGCGTGCTCTGCGCATGCGGCGGGGTCTCGGCCTGCGCACCTTCGCAAAGCTCATCGAGATGCAGCCGTCCAACCTCAGCTTCATCGAGAACGGACGCGTCCAGCCGCCCGTAGACGACGCCATCCTGTTCCGCATCGCAGCGGCGCTCGGCATCAAGAAAGGCTCTCCCGAATGGGGGGAGTTCTTCGACGCCGCCGTCGCCGGACGCAGCGAGCGCCTGCCCGCCGACATCGCCCACGACCGCCGGATGCAGGACTTCCTGCCCATCATGCTCAGGACGGTCGCGAATCAGAAGCTCGACGCCTCGGAGCTAAAAGAGCTCATCGAGCGCATCAAGTCCTTCCGCCCGGACAGCAAGTAATGCCCTTCAAGTCTTTCGAGAAGAGCCTGACGCAGCTGCAGCGCATCGGGCAAGGCATCCCTCGCGTCTGCCGGAGCGGCCGGCAGTATGAGGTCGATATCGAACTCATGCTGGAGCAGGCCGGCATCGAGATAGACGCCGTTCCCCTCGCGGACAAAGGGATCGTCGCTTGGATATCGCTGAGCGGCCGAAAGCTCTACGTCGATATCGGCTTGGCCGACAAAGACTGGCTGGAGAAGCGGTACAGGTTTACCCTCGCCGAAGAATACTCTCATACGATCCTGCATAAGGACCTCTTCGTCGGCATCGCCACCCCGGAGCAATGGGTGAAGAAGTGGCAGGGATTGCCGGAGGAGATCTACCGGCGGCTGGACCAACAAGCCAAGGAGCTTGCAGGCATCCTGCTCATGCCGGAAGACACCTTCCGTCCGCGGATGATCGCGCTGCGGGATGACTTCGCGAACATCGAAGGTGCCTCGGGCAATATGAGCCTCGAGCAGAAGGCCCGCATCGCGATCAATGTCAGAAAGACCCTCATAGATGACTATAATGTGAGCGAGCATGCCTGTTCTATCCGGATACAGCGGCTGGCATATCCCAAGGACCTGTTTTCTGTCTAAACCACCCGCTTCATCCCCCAACTTTACCCAGGAGAACTGACACGAAATTCAACACCTTCGACGAACTCATCCGCCTCACCAAGGGCCTCTCCAACCGCATCGTCTCCCCCGGCGCCGACACCCCCGAGCTCATCGAGGCCATCAAGATCGCCGACGACTTCGGCCTGGTCTCCGGCGGGGTGCTCATCGGCGACACCGCCCGCATGAAGGCTCTGGCCGCCCAGGCCGGGCTCGGGCTCGGCAAGTTCGAGCTCCTCGACTGCCCCGACCACGCCCAGATGTGCGGCGCCGCCTGCGCGCTCATCAAGGAAGGTAAAGGCGACATCCTGGTCAAAGGCCACGTCGACTCGGCCCTCTACGTCAAAGCCATCATGAGCAAGGAGACCCGGCTCATGCTCCCCGGCACCACCCTCTCCCACTTCGCCCTCTTCGAGACCGCCCGCTACCACAAGCTTTTCGGCATCGCCGACTCCGCCGTGCTCGTGGCGCCCAACCTCGAGCGCAAGCGCAAGATCATCCAGAACTCCGTGGACATCATGCGCCTGCTCGGCGTCGAGCTCCCCAAGGTCGCGGTCGTCTGCCCCGTGGAGAAGGTCAACCCCGCCATGCCCAGCACCGTGGACGCCGCCGAGCTCGCCAAGATGAGCCAGGACGGCCGCATCCAGAACGCCGTGGTGGAAGGGCCCTACGACCTCTATATCGCGCTCTCGCGCCGGGCCGCCGAGCAGAAAGGCGTGCAGGGCGGCCAGGTGCCCGGCGAGGCCGACATCCTGCTCCTGCCCAACCTCGAGGCCTGCAACCCCCTCTACAAGGCGCTCAACTTCTTCGCCGAAGGCGTCAAACAAGGCGGCTTCGTGGCCGGCGCCGCCGTGCCCGTGCTGCTGCCTTCGCGCACCGACCCGCCCATCGTCAAGGCGCTCTCTATAGCTTTGGCCTCGTTCCTCAAGAGCCAGAAGCAGGCCGCGGCGCAGGCATAGGAGCCGCCTTGAGGATCGCGCCTCTCGGCGTGGCGGCCATGATGTTCATCGCCGGCGCCGCCATCGCCGCGGACAGACAGAGCGACCTGCAGACCTGGCGGAGCTTCCGCGAGGCGCTGCGTTCCGGGAAGATGGCCGACCCCGCCCGCTACCGCCCCCTGCTCCCCATGCTCCGCGAGCCCTTGATAGGGTTCATGTCGGACATGCGCAAGAACGTGGACTGGGAAGACCCGGGCCCTGACCCCGAGGTCTTCCGCGTCGGCGACCGCGTCCACTACATCGTCACTTTGGCCTCCGGGCAAGGGGAGTCCAAGTCCACCGGCACGTTCTGCTTCACCTTGGTCCTGGAGCAAGGACAGTGGTACTTCCAGCACGTGGAGAGCATATTCCTCCGCCTGGACAAGATCGGCGAGCCTCCGGTGTCCAGCTTCCCCGACCTGGCGGAGGGACAGAAGCTGTGGATCCGCGACGAGATCCAGGCCACCAAGGACGTGCGGCTCTTCGCCCAGCTCAGCCGCGACAAGGGCAAGGCCTCGGCGCTGGACTGGTTCAAGGACGGCGCCGGCTACGCTCTTCAGGCGCGGACCTGGGTCCCCTTCGTGTCCCCGGCCCGGGCCTTCATCCTGTATCTGTGCTGGGACCTGGCCAACCTCAGAGGCGAGGCGGCGGTCTTGGAGAGCTTGAGCGACCAGGAAGCGCGCGTCCGCTTCTCTCCCCGCGCCTTCGCGCTCTATGAGCGCACGGGCCACCTCAAGAAGCAGATCAGCGGGGAGGACTTCCGCAGCCTCTTCGAGACCGTGTGGCTCGACCGCGCGCAAAGCGCGGGCTGGGACTTGAGCATCTCCTATGAAGGGGAGAAGTGCGTGTTCCGCTTCGTCAGGCAGGCCCGGAAGCAGGAGCCGAGCCAGCCCATGCAGCCGCTGGAAGCCTTCCTGAGCTCCCAAGGCCGGCCCCCGGGCGACTACGTCCTCTCCAGATTCCGCGACCATCGCATCGTCCTGCTGGGCGAGCACCACTGGATCCGCCATGACGCGTCCATGGTCCGGGACCTCGTGCCGCGCCTGCCGGAGGCGGGAGTCCGGATCCTGGCTCTCGAGCAGCTCCCCGCGGCCGAACAGGCGCGTATCGACCGCATCCTCTCCGCCGAGACTTGGGACCGGCGGGAGGCCATCGCGGTGCTGCGGCGCGCGCAATGGCCCTACCGCGAATACCTGGAGATTCTACAGGCCGCCTGGAAGCTCAACCATGGCCCCTCCGCCAAGGCCCGTCCCCTCTCAGTCCTCGCGCTGGCTCCCGGAGCGGATTGGCGCCAGGAGCTCTTGCCCAAGGGCCAGACCTACGACTCTTTCATGGCCAAGCGGCTCCTCGACCGAATCGGCGGGACCAAGGACAAGGTCCTGGTCTATTGCGGCATCCACCATGCCTTCACCCGCTACAGCCAGCCCGAGTTCCCTCGCGAGGGCCGGGTCGAGCGCTACATGGATCGGATGGGCAACATCCTGTGGCGGGAGCTGGGGGAGGACGTGTTCCTCATCGCGCTCCACAGGCCCTGGACCTGCGTGAAGGGCGGCAAGGAAGCGCCCTGCTACCCGGCTCGCGGCGCGATCGACTGCGCGGCGGCCAAGGTCGGCAAGCCCGTGGGGTTCGATGTCGTGGGCTCGCCCTTCGCCGAGCTGGGCGCGGAGCCGGGCGCCTACTATTCCATGGGGCACCCGGGCTTCCAACTCCAGGGCTTCACGGACGGCTACATCTGGCAGAGGCCCCTGCGCGGCTATGAAGGCGTCGAGCTCATCCCTCTCGAGGAGTTCGCGCCGGACCTGCCGGCGGCCAGGATGAAGGAGTTCTGGGTGAAGGAGTCCGCCAAGCTGCGCGATTTTCCGGCCGCGCACGGCTGGGAGGGGATGCTGGCCAGTCCCCCGTGTCATGAGTCCCATTAGGCCGGCCTGGGCGGCCTCCTCTGCCTCTTATTGCTGGTCGCTGGGGGCATATTTTTCTTCGGCATGGTCAGAGAGCCCAAGCCTATCCCCTTCGACCAGCAGGTCTGGAACGACCCCAATAGAGGAGAGCAGTCCCGCTACGCCATGCACGAGGACCTCATAGCCGAGCACCGGCTCATCGGCATGACCAAAGCCGAGATAGAGGCCCTATTGGGCAAACCCGACTGGGAAGGCCGCGACTGGTACAAGCTCAGCCCCCAGCTGGGCTTCGGCATCGACCACATCTGGCTCGAGTTCACGTACCAGGACGGCAAGGTCGCGGCGCACAAGCTCGCCTACGACTAGCGGCCGCAAGGCGCGGCAGCGCGACAAAACCCCGGGGGGATCTCGAAAAAACTCTCCGGGGATATATCAGGCAGGCCCGGAACAGGCTTCCGCGGGAGGGGTCCCCGTCCCCCGCTGGCGTCAGCCCCCCAACAAAGGTATCCTCACCAGTGATGGCCAAGAGCAAGTCCCGCCGGTCCAACGTCTTCGAGGCGTTCGTCCTCGTGTTCGCCGGAGCCGTGCTCCTGCCCCTCGGCTGCCGCGACGCCGAGAAGCAGGCGGAGCGGCTGGCCACCTACATCCAGACCAACGCCAGCATCCTCTCCGGCGCGGTCCGGGAGGTCCAGGACGACGACGGCACCGAGTACTGCCCCCGCCTGCTCTACCGCTACGTGGCCGAAGACCGCTGGCTCGAGTCCGGCGAGGTCACGCCCCTGGGCGACCTGCCCTGCTCTTCGACCCGGGCCAAGGCCGAGGCCGTGCTCAAGAGCTACCCGCCCGGCATGCAGCTCAAGGCCTACGTGGACCCCGCCCAGCCCGGGCGGCAGGTCTTCCTCCTGCCCCGCCGCTCCAGCGCGCCCTACTTCATGATGCTCGGCGGCCTGGTCCTGCTGACGATCGGGCTCTGGCTCTGGGACGTCCGGCCCCGCACTGGCCGCGCCTTCGCTTGGGTCTGGTCCCTCTATGCCCTGGCCGGGGTCCTGATAATGGCCCACGAGCGGTTCAGCGGACCGGGCTGGTCCCTTCCCGTCGCCTTGGCCCTGTGGGCCGCGCACTGCGGCGTGCCCTTCATCCTGCGGGCCGAGCCCTGGGACCTTTCGGATGATTGAGTACGCAGGAAAGGAGGCGGTCATGAGGACAATCGCCGGGAGATTAGCCGCGCATGTGCACGCCCTGCGCGCCTGCCGGCGCTGCAGCCACATGCATCCGCCCGTGGTCAGCGGCGGCCCCGTCATCAGCAAGGTCATCCTCGTGGGCCAGGCCCCGGGCGACAAGGAGCCCAAGCTGGGGCGGCCCTTCGCCTGGACCGCGGGCAAGACCCTTTTCAAGTGGTTCTCCGAGGCCGCCGGCCTGACCGAAGAGCGCTTCCGCTCCACCATCTACATGGCCGCGGTGTGCCGCTGCTTCCCGGGCAAGAAGCCGGGCGGCGGGGACCGGGTCCCCTCGCCCGAGGAGGTCGAGAACTGCGCGGCTTGGCTGGAGCGCGAGGTCGAGATCCTCGAGCCGGCGCTCGTCATCCCGGTGGGCAAGCTGGCTATCGGGCGCTTCCTGCCCGCGGGCAAGCTCGACGAGCTCATCGGCCGCCGATTCCGGGTCCAGGGCCTCGACGTCATCCCTCTGCCGCACCCCTCCGGCGCCTCGCCCTGGCACCGCATGGAGCCGGGCAAGACCTTGCTGCGCAAGGCCCTGGGCCTCATCGCCGCGCATCCGGCCCTGCGGCGGTCCCGGGGCGACTGAGCGGCCCGCCTGAATTGACGCTTTTTTGACGGCTCTGCGCTAGAGTATTCTCAAGACTTACAGGCGGAGGCCGTATGCGGAGCGGGGCCGTGCGCTGGAGCAGTCGCCTAGGCACGGCACTCGCCTGCCTTTTGGCTTGCCCTGCGGCCTGGGGCTCGGCCTACGAAGGCCTGGCGCGCGATCTGTCCCGTGCCGCGCGTCGTGCCGGCATCCGAACCGTGGCCGTGGCCCCCTTCCAGTCCGCCGATGGGGCCGAGTCGCGCGAAGGCTGGTTCATCGCCGAGGAGCTCAGCACCGATCTGGTCCGCGCCGGCCGGTTGCGCGTGGTGGAGCGCAACCTCCTGGGGGCCCTCTTCGACGAGGAGCGCCTGGCGCGCACCGGGGCTCTCGGCCAGCGGCCTCCGCGCCTCTCCGGCGGCCTGGTCGCTGCCGACGGCATCGTCACCGGCAGCTACGCCTCGGTCGGCGGAAAGCTGCGCGTGGAAGCCCGGCTCGTAGACGCGGCCAGCGGCCTGGTCGTGGCCGCGGCCCGCGAGCGCGCCGCCCGGCTCCTGCTCGGCGCCCCCGCGGCCGCCGGCCTGGCCCCGGCCCGGCCCCGGAAGAGCGGCTGGTCCTTCCTGATTCCGGAGTTCGATTCGTCCCCGCCCACCGAGTTCCTCGAGGAGCCCCTGGCCGATTTCCTGTTCCAGCCGGCCCGCGCCGAGCGCGTCGCGGCGTCCGATCCCGCCATGCGGGACGCCGTGGCGGACAACTGCGCCGACGCCCGGCGCTCGGTCGACGAGATGGAGTCGCGCGTCCTGGAGCTCAAGGCCCGCTACTGGGCCCTGCGCCTGCGCCGCGGCCCCAAGGGAGCCTGGCCCTCGGACCCCGGCGCGTCGCTCTCCGACCCGGAGCTCAAGCGCCGCTTCTACGCCGAGCTGGGCTCCTGGAGCGCGCGGCCGGACGTGCGGGAACTCGACGTCGGCGAACTGCTGACCTTGCTCATGATCGACCACAAGGCCGGCGCCTTGCGCGAGAAGTGCAGACTTTGACGGAAGGAGGGGATATGAGAAATCTGGCATTGGCGGCCCTGGCCCTGGCCGCGGTCATGGCCGGCTGTCACGGCGTGACCTCGCGGGTCAAGCAGGGACACGTCACGCAGACCATCGACCAGCGCCCCGAGCGGGGCAGCTACTTCGAGGCCATCGGCATCGGGGCCTCGGACCCGACCATGCCCACGGAGACCCAGCGCAAGGCCCTGGCGCGCGACGCGGCCATCGTCAAGGCGCAGTACGAGATGCTCTCCATGCTCAAGGGCGTGCGCCTGGAGGGCGGCGTGACCGTGGACCGGGCCTTGGAGGTGGACTCCAAGCTCGAGGCCCGGGTGATGGAGACCATCAAGGGCGCGGAGATCTATAAGTCCGAGTTCACCGCGGACAACGGCTGCGTGGTGACCCTGCGCCTGCCCAAGTCCAAGCTCGGGCAGCTCTTCGGCTCGGAGCTGTGATGAGCCGGACGGCCCGCGCCTGGCCGCTCCTGGCGGCGGCCGCGCTCTGCGCGGCTTGCGCCGGGCCCCCGCGCCGCGCCGGCCCGCCGGGGCCGGCCGTGCGCAGCGTGGAGGCGGAAGGCTGGGCTCCCTACGACGCGCGGGACCCCGAGGGCTCGCGGCGCCGCGCCGTGGCCGACGCGCAGTGGCGGGCCGCCGAGGCGGTCAACGGAGTCTCGGTGTCGGCCTCCACCTTGGTCGCGGAGACGGTCGGGGTGCGCAGCCGCGTCCTCTCCGAGGCCGGCGGCGGCATCACGGACTACTCCGTGCTGGGCGAGTCCCGGGAGGGGGGGTTCGCGAAGGTCAGCATCCGCGCCGCGGTTCTGGTGCGGCCCGCGGGAGTGCCGGCCGAGGCCCCGCCCTTGGGCGTGCGCGTCAGCGTGGCGGTGTCGGCCGGCGGGCCTCTGTCCGGGGACTGGCGCGGGGCCGCGGGCGACGCCCTGCGCTGGCAGCTGCTGGCGCGGGGGTTCTCGGTCGTGGAAGGGAACCGGGAACGGCCGGATCTGGCCTTGGAGGCGCGGGCGCGGGCCGAGCCGGTGGAAGACCCCCGCCTGGGAGGCTTCCGCTCCTACGTGGCGACCTTGAGCGTGCGCGCGGTGCGGCCGGAGACCGGAGAGGTGCTGTGGGAGGGGGTGCGGGAGGCCTCGGGCCTGGACACGGACGCGGAGGCGGCCTTGTCGCAGGCCGTGGCTCAGGCCGGACTCATCGCGGGGCGGGACGCGGCCGCGGCCCTGTCCCGCCTGATGTGGCGCCGGTTCTAGTCGGGGCTACTGGAGCGAGCCCTGGTGGTTCCAGAGCCAGTCCTTCTCGTACTTCTTGAACTGTTCCCAGGCGGCCTTGGCCGCCTCGATCCTGCCGGAGGCCGGCATGTCCAAGAGGGACTTCTGGCCCCGGCGCTTGAGGACGGAGACCCCGCCGGTCGGGTCGTTCTCGACCCAGAGGCGGATGCTGGCGGAGACCGCGGCGTCCTTGTGCCCGTCTATGTCGTCCATGCCCAGGCGGGTGCCGCCCAGCTCGAAGTAGGTCTCGGCCATGCGGCTGGCCTGGATGTAGGACTTCTCCGCGGAGTCCGGGAAGTCCGCGAGCATGAGCGCGGCCGTCTCCCGGGCGATGAGCGCGGCCAGGTAGCGGTAGGAGAAGGGCTCGGCCGCTGAGGTCCGGATGGAGACCACCGGGACCCCGTCGTCGTAGGAGCCGGCGCTGACCCCGGGGATGGAGTCGTTGAATATGGCCGCGCCGTTCTTTTCGTCGCGCAGCCAGCCCACCAGCAGTTCGCCCGTGCCCGGCGCGTCGTACATGGCCACCATGACCCGGGTGAGCAGGCTCCCGTGCCGGGCCGCTGCGGGCGCGGCGGCGACGGCCTGGGCCGCGGCCGCAGCGAGCGCCTTCCCGGCGGCCGCGGCTTCGCTGCGGATGCCCTGGAGCCGGGCCGCGAAGGCGTCGTCGCCCATCGGGACCTGCGCCGAGGCTGTGCCGCCCAAGGCGGCGGCTATGAGGATGGCAAGGCTCTTCATCGTTCCGGCCTCCTGGGGGGCTCGTCGCCTCCCAGGAAGTCAGTATATCGCAAGGGGGGCAGACCGGCGTGGGCCGAGGAGCCCAGAAGGAGGGCGGCAAAAGGCCTACCGGAAATGGGCGCGGGGGCCTAGCGCTTCTGCAGCGCGGCCAGCCGCTCGGCTAAGGCCGGGTCGTTGAGCAGCTCCTTGAGCTTGGGGTCCTTGAGCAGGGCCGAGACATCCCCGGAAGCCATGGCCTTCTTGAGGGCGGGGTCGGCGAGGAACTCCTTGAGCCGGGGGTCGTCGAGCAGGGCCTTGAGCTGGGGGTCGTCGAGGAGCTTGCGCAGGGCGCCGGGGTCCTTCTGCGCCTCGAGCACCTGGCGCATGCCGTCGAGCGCGGGCAGGCGCAGGGACGCGAAGAGGTTGCGCTCGCGCGCGAAGGCCACGGCCTTGGAGTTCCGGCTCCGGGACGAGAAGGCGCCGCTCGCCCGGGCCAGGGGCTTCTCGAAATAGACCAAAGCCGAGAGCGCCACGAAGAGGCCCGCGGCCGCCTTGCCCGCGCCCAGCACCAAGCCCAGGACGCGGTTGACCGGCCCGTTCTCGCGCTCGCCCATGAGCCTGGCGAGGATGAGATGGGAGATGCCCGCGCCCAGGGCCGTGAGCGCGACGAAGAGCAGGCATCCTAAGGCCACGCCGGTGAGGCCCGCGGGCCAGCCCAGCCTCTGCGCGGCCTCGGGCGCCAGGGCCGCGGCCAGGGGCCGGGAGGCGAGCAGGCCCAGCACCAGCCCGATCCAGTGGGAGATCTGCTTCGCGGCGCCGGAGACCAGGCCCAGCGCCCCGAAGAGCGCCACCACGCCGAGGACGATCAGGTCGATCTGCATGGACTACCAGGACCCGGAGGACCCGCCGCCTCCGAAGCTGCCGCCGCCGCCCGAGAAGCCGCCGCCGCTGGAGAAGCCTCCTCCCGAAGATCCGCTCCAGCCGCTCGAGCAGCTCGAGCCGTAGCTGCCATGCGAGGTGTGGATGCCGCTGGCCAGGCGCTTGCCCAGGGCCGTGCGCGGCGCCAGCAGCCGCAGGACGGGGAAGCCGATGAGGTGGCAGCCCAGCGTGATCAAGGCTCCCCGCGGGCCCAGAATGACCATGGGGAACATGGACCAGAAGGGGATGAGGAAGAAGTAGAGGAACCAGCCGGTGGCGTCCGGGATGAGGATGCCGATGGCCGTGAACAGGCCGAGGATGCTGAACACGAAGACCCCGACGAGGACGCGCATGGCCGGGTCCATGTCCGGGGTCAGGCCGCCGCCCGAGTTCCCGCCGGACTCCTTCTGCGGCTTGTAGGTCCCGCCCAGGGCGGCCAGGACCGCGTCCACGCCGGCGCGCACGCCGCCGTCATAGTCCTTGCTGCGGAAGGCCGGGGCCATCTCGCCGCGGATGATGCGGCCGCAGAGCGCGTCGGGCAAAGAGCCTTCCAGGCCGTAGCCCACCTCGATGCGCATCTTGCGGTCCTCCGGCACGACCAGCATGAGGATGCCGTTGTCCTTGCCTTTCTGGCCGAGCTTCCAGGTCTTGGCGACCTTGACCGAGAAGTCCTCCAGGGCTTCGCCTTCCAAGGACGGGATGGTCAGCACCGCGATCTGGTTCCCGGTCTGGCGCTCGTGCCTTTCCAGCAGGGAGGCGATCTCGCCGGCCGCGGCCGGGCTGAGGATGCCGGCCTGGTCGCTGACGCGGCCGTCGAGGTAGGGGACTTCCAGGCCCGCGGCCGGGGCCGCCAGGAACAGGCAGAGGAGGGCGTTCTTCATCGCCCGTCCTCCCCGTCGATCATCGGCTTGTCGCGCAGCTCGTTGCGGTCCCCGGGCCGGGCCTTGAAGCCGGCCTTGACCAGCAGGCCGTGGCAGTGGTCCACGGCGTGTGCGATGCCGTGGGCCAGCCCGGCGCCGGACGCGGCCTCGATGACGCGGGAGACGGCCTGCTCCCAGTCCGCGGGCGAGACCTTGGCGTTGATGCCGGAGTCGGCCGCCACCACGGCGCGGCGCTCGAAGAGGCTGAAGAAGACGAGGATGCCGGTGCGGTCCACGGTCTTGAAGAGCTCCTGGTGCAGGAAGACCTCGTGGGCCCGGCGCTGGACCATGGCCGCCAGACGCTCCCGGCCGATGAGCCTGCGGCGCAGGGGGGGCAGGAGACGGCCGGCCAGGGCGCCCAGGGCCGCGCCCGCCAGCACGACGGCGAGGAGGAAGCCCAGGGGGTGCCAGAGTGGCTGGCGCCAGTCGAGGAGGAACAGGGCCAGGCAGGCGGCCGCGGCGCCCAGAGCTGCGCCCTTCCACTCGGCCTCGGGATAGGAGTCGCTCTGCCAGGCGATGAAGGGGACGATCTCGCCGGAAGTGCCGGCCTCGGCCCGGGCCACGGCGCCTTCGATGAGTTCGAGCCCGCCGGCTCCGAGCCGGCTCTTGATGCGCTCCGCGCTGCCCATGGCCCTAGAAGCCGACCTGGGGCGCCTTCCTGGCCTCGGGCTCGGCCTCGAAGTAGGGGCGCGCCTGGAAGCCGCCGAAGCCGGCCACGATGTTGGCGGGCATGCGGCGGATGGCGGCGTTGTAGGCCATGGCCGTCTCGTTGAAGGCCCGGCGCTCGACCGCGATGCGGTTCTCCGTGCCCTCCAGTTGGACCTGCAGGTCGCGGAAGTTCTCCGTGGCCTTGAGCTGGGGGTAGTTCTCGGCCACGGCCAGGAGGCGCGAGAGCGCGCCGGAGAGCTCGCCCTGGGCCGCGGCGAACTTCTTGAACCGGGCCGGGTCGTCGAGTACGGCCTTGTCCACGGTGAGGCTGCCCACTTTGGAGCGGGCCTCGGTCACGGCGGTGATGGTCGACTTCTCGAAGCCGGCCGCGCCCTTGACCGTGGCCACGAGGTTGGGGACGAGGTCCAGGCGGCGCTGGTAGACGTTCTCGACCTGGCTCCAGGCGCTCTTGACGGCCTCCTGCCGGTTGACGAGGCTGTTGTAGATGCCCATGAACCAGAGGCCGACGACCACGACCAGAGCGGCGACGACTGCGAGGGTTGTCTTCATGTGGGGATTGTACTGAAATTCGACGGGGAGGGGTCAAGCTCCCGCGGGCCCGGTTCTTTGGAGACCGTCGGCATGTTTGGTATCATGTAGCCCGCATGAAAAAGACCAAGCCCTCTCCCGCCGCCAAGGCCGCGCCGGCCAAGAAAGCCGAGCCCCAGCCCGTCCCCGCCCCGAAGCCGCCCAAGCCCGCGGGCCTCAGCGCCCAGGAGATGGGCGCCCGCCAGAGGGAGATCTCCGTCTCCGAGTTCTTCACCAAGAACCGGCACCTGCTGGGCTTCGACAGCCCGCGCAAGGCGCTGCTGACTTGCGTCAAGGAGGCCGTGGACAACGCCTTCGACGCCTGCGAGGAGGCCGGCATCCTCCCCGAGGTCGTGGTCAAGATCGAGGCCGTCGCCCTCGAAGGCGCCGCCCCCGTGCCCCTCTCCCAGGCCAGCCGCTTCAAGGTCACGGTGGTGGACTACGGCCCGGGCATCGTCCGGGAGCAGATCCCGCGCATCTTCGCCAAGCTCCTCTACGGCTCCAAGTTCCACCGCCTGCGCATGAGCCGCGGCCAGCAGGGCATCGGCATCTCCGCGGCCGGCATGTACGGCCAGCTCACCACCGGCAAGCCCGTGCAGATCATCTCCCGGACCGGCGAGAAGAACCCGGCCCACTACTTCGAGGTCCAGATCAACACCAAGACCAACGAGCCGCGCATCCTGGAGAAGAAGCAGATCGAGTGGGAGAACCACCGCGGCACCCAGGTCACCATCGAGATGGAGGGCAAGTACCAGAAGGGCCGCTCCTCCGTCGACGAGTACCTGGAGCAGACCGCCATCGCCAACCCCCACGCCCAGATCACCTACGTCACGCCCGAGGGCGAGACCAAGGTCTACCCCCGCACCTTCGGCCAGCTCCCCGTGCCGCCCCGGGAGATCAAGCCCCATCCTTACGGCATCGAGTTCGGCATCCTGCTCAAGATGCTCCACGACACCAAGAGCCACTGGCTCTCGGGATTCCTGAGCAGCGACTTCTCGCGGGTCTCGCCGCGGGTGGCCGAGGAGATCTGCAAGACCGCGGGCCTGGAGCCTCACGCCAAGCCTCGCAACATCATGGGCCAGGACGCGGACAAGCTCTACAAGTCCATCCAGGCCACCAAGATCATGGCCCCGCCCACCAACTGCATCTCGCCCATCGGCGAGAAGGCCGTCCTCACCGGCCTCTACAAGCAGATCAAGGCGGACTTCTACACGGCTGTGACCCGGCCGCCGGCCGTGTACCGCGGCAACCCCTTCATCATCGAGGCCGGCCTGGCCTTCGGCAAGGGCCCGGAAGCGGTGGCGGCGGTGGAGAAGAAGGCGCCCATGGCCGAGGGCGAGCACAAGGACGAGGAGGGCGAACTGGCGCGCGTGCTGCGCTTCGCCAACCGCGTGCCTCTGCTCTACCAGCAGGCCGCCTGCTGCACCTTCCAGGCCGTGCTGGAGACCTCCTGGCGCAACTACGGGGTCTCCCAGTCGCGCGGCGCCCTGCCCGCCGGGCCCATGGTCATCTTCGTGCACATGGCCTCGGTCTGGGTTCCCTTCACCAGCGAGTCCAAGGAAGCCATCGCGGACTACGACGAGATCCGCAAGGAGATCAAGCTGGCCATGCAGGAGTGCGGTCGGCGCCTGGGCATCTTCCTGAAGAGGAAGGAGCACGCCAAGCACGAGTACCACCGCCGCAACATCTTCGAGCTCTACATCGAGGAGGTGGCCGAGGCCTGCAAGCGCCTCAAGGGCGGCAGGCTCGCGGCCGAGAAGCTCAAGGCCCAGCTGCTCAAGATCGCGCTCAAGCGTACGGGCGGCGAGAAGACCGACGAGATCCTCGGCAAGAAGGGCGGGCCCGAGGGCCTGCCCGACTCCATCATCGTCACGGCCGAGGGCGTGGAGGGCGACGTGCCCGCGGAACTGCCGCCGGAGGGCACCCCCGAGCCGCCCCAGCCGCCTCAGCCCGCGCCCCAGCCGGAGCTCCCGCTGGAGCCCGCCCCTTCCGCAAAGGGGAAACGCCGGCCCTCCCGGCCGAAGAAGAAGGCCAAGCCCGCGGCCAAGCGCGGCAAGAGGCGCTAGGCTTATGCGCGCTCTGGCGGCGCTCGCCCTGCTGGCCTGCGCCGGTCCCGCTTCCGCCGCCGACCCCGCGGCGGCGAGGCTCGTCGACGCCCTGCGCCTGAGCCCCCCGCAGATGAGGCTCATCGGAGCCTCGGCCCAGGAGGCCGAGGCGGCCCGCGCCGCGGAGCGGGAGGCTGTGGCGGCCCAGGAAAGGCGGCTCCTGGAGGTCGGCCGGACGCTGCTGCGCCGGGCCGATTCCCGGGAGGTCCTGGCTCCGGAGTGGCTCCAGCGGCGCTGGCACGAGGCGGACCGGGCGCGCGACGAGGCCCGGGCCCGGGCCCGGCAGCGGCTGCGCGCGCTCGCGGCGCGGGTCCACGCCGGCCTCAGGCCCGGACAGCTCGCGGCCCTCGACGAGTGCACGCATTACGCCTTCCCGCCGGCGCAGGGGAGCCTCGACGAGCGGCCGGAAGCCTATTCCTTCTACTCCCGGTTCCTGGACCAGGCCCGGGCCGCCTCCGGCGGCCCGGCCGGGCTCCGGGACCTGGCCGGCCGGATGCGGGCGAAGCTCGAGTACGGGCTCCCGCCCGGCTTCCCGGTGGACCGCGCCGCCCTGGAGCGCCGGCTGTTCCAGGCTGCGGCGCAGGCCCGCGCCCTGCCCGAGGCCCGCTATGCCGCGCAGCGCGACGCCCTGGCCAAGCGGCTGAGGGACCAGGTCGTCCCCGGCCGTCCGGAGCTCGACGCGCGGGCCAGGATCGCGAGCTTCCTGCTCCAGCGCGCGGTCGCGCTCATCCTGGAGGGCCGGCTCGCCGCCGAGATCTGAGGACTCAGGAGACACCATGTCACGAACCATGACCAAGACCGCGGGCAGCGTGGAGAAGAAGCTCATCGGCCTGGCGGACCTCGTCATCAAGGCGGCCGACCGGGGCAAGGACCCCGCGATCGAGATTCCGGTGCGCTCGCTGTCCAACGTCAAGTTCAACGAGAAGAAGCGCATCATCGAGATGGGCCCCAACACCCAGGACCGCACTTTCTTCAACGTGGGCATGGCCAAGAAGTTCATGCAGACCATGCTGGTGGGCGACGCTCTGGCCGAGCTGCAGCGCGCCGGCCTGACCACCTCCCTGCGCGAGATCTACTACCGCGCCAAGCACACTATCGCCGACTCCCACGAGAACACCTTCGACCTCCAGAGCGAGTCCGACCCCCTCATCGAGGACCTGGAGGTCTCGCTGGAGGCCCTGCGCGAGGAGCTCCACGTGCGCGCCGAGAACGCGGGTACGGTCATCGGGCCGCTGACCGTGCTCGACGACGGCGACACCGTGGACTGCGCCAAGCTGGGCAAGGGCGGCTACTCCGTGCCCTCCATCGTGGAGCCGGACTACGTGCGGATCAAGAAGTGCACGGCGGACTTCGTGCTCCTGGTCGAGAAGGGCACGCAGTGGAACCGCCTGGCCGAGGACAAGTTCTGGAAGAAGTACAACTGCATCCTGCTGACCGGCAACGGCCAGCCGCCCCGCGGCGTGCGCCGGCTCGCCCGCCGCCTGCACGACGAGAAGAAGCTCCCGGTCTACGTCCTGGTGGACAACGACCCCTGGGGCTACTACATCTACTCGGTGGTGAAGCAGGGCTCCATCAACCTGGCCTTTGAAAGCCAGCGCATGGCCATCCCCACGGCCAAGTTCATCGGGCTATCGAGCCTCGACCCCGAGACCTACGGCCTGCCGCGCAACGTGGGCATCAAGCTCAACGAGAAGGAC
>JACRDS010000027.1 GCA_016212825.1 Elusimicrobiota bacterium
AGCCTCTGGAGCGCCAAGCTCACGGAGCGGGCCGTGGAGGTCTTCGAGGCGCTCCAGGCCGCGGGAGGCCTGCCCGGACGCCGGGCCCGGTTCTACCTGGGGCAGATCGCCCTGGAGACGGGCCGCTGGGCGGACGCGCAGAGGCTCATCGGGGCCAGCCTCCCCGACGACGCCGAGCCGGATTTCGGCATCCCGAAGGAGCGCATGCACGCGGCCATGGCCATGGCCTGGCAGAAGGGCGACCGCCCGGACGAGGCCCGCGAGTCCTGGCAGAAGGTCCTCAAGCTCGCCCCCGGCGACGCCCAGGCCCAGGCCGCCCTGCGCGACCTCAACCGGCGCTTCCCGCCGAAGAGGTCGAAGAAGCGGTAGCCCCGTGACCCTCCCGGCGCTCTTGGCCGCGCTGGTGGTCTCGGCCGGAGCCCAGGGCTTCGGCCGCAGCCAGGTCATCCTGCGGGACTTCCAGTGGAAGGTCCGCTCGACCGAGCACTTCGACATCCACTACTACGAGGGCTCCGCGCCCCGCGTGGAGCAGGCCGCTGGGATCCTGGAGCGGGCCTTCGAGAGGGTCCGCCGGGACCTGGAGATCCCCGTGGAGCCGCCGCCGTGGGCCAAGGCCGCGGCCAGGAAGAAAGGCGCCTGGCGGCGCCGGCCGTTCTTCCTCTACGCCTGCCCCCACGACTTCGCGCAGTCCACCCTCTTCGACGCGGGCGACGGCACGGGCGGCATCACGGAGCCGCTCAAGAACCGCTTCATGGTCTACAGCGACGGCACCGACCGCTGGCTCGAGGAGGTCATCTCCCACGAGTTCGTGCACATCATGCAGTTCCACGTGCTCATCGCCGGGCCCTGGCGCACGGGCGCCATCCTCAAGAGCCTGGTCTACCCCCTCTGGATGATGGAGGGCATGCCCGGCTACTCCACCCACGGCAGCGACCCGTCCTGGGAGGAGATGGTCATCCGCGACGCCGCCACCTCGGACGGGCTCATCCCCCTGACGCACCTCGAGCATTTCGGCCACCTCAAACCCCATCAGATCACGCTGGCCTACAAGGAGGGCGCCGCCGCGGTGGCGTTCCTCGCGGAGCAGTACGGGAGGCGCAAGGTGGGGCGCATGCTCAAGCTCTTCGCCGAGCGCTTCGAGACCTCGAGCGTGCTCACGGAGCTCATCGGCCTCGACGACAGGTCCTTCGACCGCAAGTTCCGGGAATACGCGCGGACCAAGTACCGGCGCCAGGCGCGCGTGGAGCGGCGGCGCGAGCCTCTGGACTACGGCCCCCGTCTGACCCGGCCGACGCCCCGCATCCCGCAGTTCAACACGGTCCCGCTCTTCTCCCCGGACGGCGGGACCCTGTACTACCTCTCCACCCGCGCCGGCTATCCTCCGGCCGTGCACGAGTTGGACCTGCGCAGCGGCCGCTCCCGGCGGCTCTGGGGCCTGGGGCGCACCGGCATCGAGAACATCCCCCTGGGGAACTTCGCCAACCTCTCCCGGGTCATGGACCTCTCCCGGGACGGCTCCCGCCTGGTCTTCGCCGGGTCGCGCAACCACCGCGACGGGCTCTACCTTTACGACACCCGCGGCGGGCGCCTCGAGCGCCGGGAACTGCCGGGCTTCCAGAGCGCGGCCCAGCCGGCGCTCTCGCCGGACGGGCGGCGCGTGGCCTTCTCGGGCATGAAGGCCTCCGTGACGGACATCTACCTCTACGACCTCGACGCGGGCCGCATCGACCAGCTCACCGCGGACCCGGAGGACGACCAGACGCCGGTCTTCACCCCGGACGGCCGGTCCGTGGTCTACGCCAGCGAGACCCGCGGCGGCCCGGGCGGCGAGCAGCCCGGCCGGAGGCTCTACCGGGTCGACCTCGAGGGCCGCGGACTGACCCGCCTCGAGGAGACCGGGGGGGAGGCGCGCGACCCCAGGGTCTCCCCGGACGGCCGGCGCGTCCTCTTCGCGCGCGACGACGGCCGCTCCTCCGAGCTCTGCGAGCTCGAGCTCTCCTCCGGGCGGGTCACCCAGCTGACGAGATCCGTCGGCGGGTCCTTCACCCCCTCCTACGCGCCGGACGGCTCCGTGGCCTTTGCGGCCCTGCGCGGGGGCAGCGTCCACATCCACAGGGCGGCGCGCTCCGCCCTGGAGGAGGTTGAGCTCGCCCAGCAGGCCCGGGCCTGGTCCGCCGAGGAGAAGTTCTTCCTCCCCGGCATGGGCAGCGTCGGGGTCTCCAGCGCCGCGGTGGCCCTGACCCCGGAGCGGCCCTACCGGTTCACGGCCTCCACCGACATCTTCCTCCCGCTGTTCTTCTACTCCTCTCCCGGCGGCTTCTATTGGGCCAGCTACTGGCAGGGCTCGGACCTCCTCAACATCCACCGGGCCGCGGCCGCGGTGCAGTTCCACTCCGCCAAGAGCTTCGCCTACCAGGCCGACTACCAGTACAACCGCTACCGGCCCCAGTTCTTCCTGGGCGCCGGGGGCGCGGGCGTCCAGGGGCTCTATGATCCGGGGCGCAACCTCGACTATGACGACTCCCTGCACGGCCAATCCGCCTCCGTGCTCTACCCGCTCGACCGCCACCACGCCCTGGTCGCCAGCCTGGGCGCGCTCGTGGAGACGGCGCGCTATCAGGACCGGGCCGACGACTACAGCCGGCAGACGCGCCTGCTCTCCGGGGCCTTCGTGCGCGACGCGGTGCAGGGCCGCCACCTGGTCCCTCTGGGCGGCGACCGCATGCGCCTGGCCTTCGCCGAGGCCGCCGATGTGGCGGGCGGGACGGTGCGCTACCACGACGCGGTCTACGAGGCGCAGGGGTATCTTCCCACGGGCGGCCAGACCGCGGCCGGGCTGCGCCTCTACGGCGAGCAGATGCTGGGCCGCGACCGCGGCAGCCTGGTCCTGGGCGGGGTGGACGCGGGCGTGGGCGGCGCGGGAGGGCTGCGGGGCGGGGTGCGCGGCTACAAGCGCTTCGCGGCCGGCGATTCCGGCGACCGCCTGGCCGGGCTCAACGCGCAGTGGCGCTTCCCCATCTTCCCGGACATCGACTACGACCTCTGGTTCCTCTTCCCCAACATCTACTTCAAGGCGCTATTTGGTAGCATCTTCACCGATGCGGGCTCGGTCTGGGGCTCGGAGGGGCAGTTGAAGGCCAGCCGCTGGCGGGACGTGCGGCACTCGGTCGGCGCCGGCCTGACCCTCTACGCCTTCATCCTCCAGGAGTTCCCGCTGGTCATCTCCATGGACTACGCGCGGCGCACCACGAGCAAGGGGGACGCGATCTACGTCTACCTGGGGCCGCTCTTCTGAGATGACCGGGGCCCTGCGCATAGAAGGCGTCGCGGCCGAGGCTCTGGCCCGGCGCTTCGGCACGCCCCTCTTCGTCTACTCCCAGGCCGCCATACTGGCCCGGCTGCGGCGCCTGCGCGGGGGCTTCTCCCGGCCGGGCACCATGGTCTGCTACGCGCTCAAGGCCAACCCGAACCGGGCCGTGTGCGGCGTCCTGCGCCAAGCCGGAGCCGGGGCCGAGGTCGTCTCCGGCGGGGAACTGGCGCGGGCCCTGGCCGCGGGCTTCGCGCCCGGGAAGGTCGTGTTCACCGGGGTCGGCAAGACCGGGGAAGAGATGGCGCTGGGCTTGCGCCAAGGCATCCTCTCCTTCAACGTGGAGTCGGGAGAGGAGCTGGAAGCCTTGGAAAGGACCGCGCGCCGCCTGCGCCGGCGGGCGCGCATCTGCCTGCGGCTCAACCCGGACGTGCGGGCCCGGACGCATCCTCACGTGACCACGGGGCGGGCGGAGAACAAGTTCGGCGTGGAGGAAAGCGAGGCCCTGGCTCTGGCCAAGAAGAGCCGGCGCAGCCGCTGGCTGGACTTCCAGGGGCTGCACTGCCACATCGGCTCGCAGATATACGAGCTGGCGCCCTTCCAGCGGGCCGCGGCGGCCGTGGCGCGGGCCCTGCGGAAGCTGGAGGCCGCGGGGCTGCGGATCTCGCTCATAGACATGGGAGGCGGCATCGGTGTGAGCTATGCCGGCGAGAAGGAGATAGACCCTGACGAACTCGGGAAGACCATGTCCCGGACCTTCTCGCCCTGGCCCGCGGCGCGCCTGCTCGTCGAGCCGGGGCGCTATCTGAGCGCAGACTGCGGCACTCTGCTGACCGCGGTCCTCTACCGCAAGCGGACCTCCAAGCGCCGCTTCGTCATCGTGGACGCCGCCATGAACGATTTCGCCAGGCCCGCGCTCTACGGGGCCTTCCATCCCATCCTGCCGGCCAGGTTCCGGGGGGGACCATGTCGGAGGACGGACGTGGTCGGGCCGATCTGCGAATCAGGGGACTTCCTGGCCCGGCAAAGGCCTTTACAGCGCCTGGAGCAGGGAGATATACTGGCTTTGCGCATGGCGGGAGCCTACGGCTTTGCCATGAGCTCGCAGTACAATTCCAGGCCCAGGGCCGCCGAAGTCCTCGTCGAGGGCAGGAAGGCCCGCCTGGTGCGGCGGCGCGAGACTTTGAGCGATATCGTGAGGCTGGAGATGCCATGAGCAAGAAGAACAAGCAGTCCAAGCGCCAGCCGGTCCCTGCCGAGGGGGGGGAAGCGGTAAAAGACGAGATAACGGCCGTGGGCCTCAAGATCATCGCCGGGGGAGTGGCGATCATCGTCCTGGGCTTCGTGGTCCTCTCCCGCGCGGACGCGATGGGGGGGAATTGGGCCGCGAACCTCTCCCCCTTCCTGATCCTGGGGGGGTACCTGGTTGTGGGGCTGGGCATATTCGCCCCGGAGAAGCTTTCCTTCGGCGATGATCCCGTCCCCTCTCCTGGTCTTTCCGATCAGGAATAGACCATCATAGGTCTTCACGGTCTTTTGCGCAGCCCTTCCCTGGTCGCCGTTCGGCAGTCTTTCTCCCGGTCCCCTCCCTTCCCTCCCTGCCATGGTTTTTTGAGCTCCCCCCGTTTCTTCGGGATCCTTGCCTGTTTTTCTGCTTCCTCTCTGACCTGGTTTTTTCATGAGCCCCCTGTTTTCCAGGTCTCCAGGTACCTTGTTTTGAGTTCTATCCCTGGTCTCCAAGCCTCCTGACCCAGGGCCCTCCCATGGTCTTTTCAGGAGGGGGGCCTTTTTCCTGGCAGGCAGCCGGATAAGTCGCCGACTTTCCGGCAAATCCCTGGATCCTTCCCTTGCTGGTCAGCCGGCTTCCACGGATTTCCGGGATTTTTCCGGGAATCTTGCCTTGAATTCGACTGCTAGTTTTGAAAATCTAACAAAATGTGTTAAGTTGTTAATTATTATGATTATAAATAAAGGATATTATAATAATATGCGATATGATTTTTAGGTATTGAAGCGCGTCGCGATTGTATTTGAATGTAACATAATATATGTTATCGTAAGTTGTTGGTTTGAATAAGTCAGAACCCCCTTCCGTGGTTTCCGGGTCTTTTTGGATGCGTTCTCGACGGAGACGGCAACCGGCTAGGCCGGGCCGTTGATGGCTGCGGCGAGCGCGTGCGCCAGCAGGAAGGCTTTGATGCGGCCTGGGCCTGTGAGCTCGTAGCGCCTGGCGCGTCGGGATCCTGACGAGAGCAGTTCGCCCTGAGCTATGGCTTCCTGCAGGGCCCGGTCCATGCGCTGTACTGGGTAGCCGGATACCCTGAGCCATTTGGCGAGCTGGGCTGCCGTGGGCTTGGGCTGGTGCAGGAGTTTCTGGGAAGCGGCCAGGAGCACGAGGCAGGCGTCTTTCTGGGGCCTGTCGCCGGGCAGCTTGGCCCTGAGGTGTATGTCGTGACCCTTGCGCTCGATCATGGCTTCCCAGGCTATCTCTGGCTCCTGGCCGGCCCTGGGCTGCGGTCGAAGCGATCCTGAGCCTGCCGCGGCCGGCGCCTGCGGCCTGGGGCTCGACATGAACTCGGCCCGCTCGGCGCGGATGAACTCCGTCGAGCCCTGGGCTTCGAACTCGGAGCCGTCGGCGAGCTTGAGGCGCAGTCTTTGTCCCTGCTCCATGGCCTTTGTGTCATGATTATGGCAATTGGTTCCGTATATGTCAATAAGATGTGGATTGTCTGTGGATGGCCGCGTGAACCACTTTGGCGGCATTGTTATATGTCATTTGCTCTGACAATAAAAACTTTAATAAAGGAATAGAGGCATGGTTAAGTCATTCTCCTGTGGATAGACCTGTGGACAGGGAGGCGGTTCCCACGGGAAATAATGCCGGTCCGGAGAGGCAGCGGGCCCCTTTTGGGGCTTTAATGCGTATTTCCAGGCAGGAGGAGCAGGCTTATTTAGCGGTTCTCCCCCTAAAATGGGTGTTTCCGGGAAAGGGGCCAAAAGGGGCTAGGCAGGCCGATTTCGGGGCTTTTGAGGGGTCTTAGGGGAGAGGAAGCTGGTTAGAACCGTCCGAAGGCTTCCAGAGCGTACTTCTTGGCGCTGGCGCCGTTGCCCAGGGTGGCCTTGCCGGACTTGAAGAAGGCGGTCGAGACCGATATCCCGAAGCGGTCCTGCACGTTGTAGCGCAGGCGCAGGTCCCACTCGGTGCCCAAAGTGTGGACCCCCCGCGTGGCCCGTTCGGTCTGGAAGAGGTAGAAGTCCGCGTCGAAGATGACGCCCTTGTAGGCGGGCGGGGTATAGCCGACCCCGACCACCATGATGCCGGAGCTGCCTTCCTGCAGTCCGCTGGCCGTGGTGGTGGAGCCGTAGTTGCCGCCGAAAGCGCTGTAGGGGGTGGCGTTGAAGAACGAGCCGAAGCCGGAGCGGTCCAGGCCGTCGAACTGGTGCCCGTGGGCCGGGTAGAAGGCTTCGTCGCGGGTGGTGGTGGCGGCGTCGTCGCCGGAGCCGCGGGCCACGCTGACGCGGGCGATGCCTTCCCCGAGGCGGGGCAAAGACTGCTTCCACTTGGCCTTGACCACCTGGGCGTTGGCGTTGTAGGTGATGCGGCCCGGGGGGCGGTTCAGTGTCCCGTTGAGCGCCGTGTCGCCGGGATGGTTGATTGGGGAGGCTGTGCCCCGCTGGTAGGCGGCTTCGCCGTCGAACACGATGGGTCCGTAGCTGAGGGTATAGCGCAGGCTGCTGAAGCTCTTGAGGGTCCGGGACGCGTAGCAGGCGTAGGACGGCGGCTGGGCTCCTCCGGCCGCGTTGGCGTACGAGCAGCCGTAGATCTGCTGCTGGGCCCTGTCCCTCTCGAAGAGCTGGTTGAGCTGCCAGACGCCTTCGCTGGGCAGGTCCACGGCGAAGCCGAAGAGGGCCAGGGAGTTGTCCTCCCCCCCCTGGGCCGCGCGGCGGGAGTCGCGGTCCGAGAACACGAAGCCTTCGGCCTTCATGCCCCACCAGGGGAGGTCTCCCCGCACCGTGATGCCGGTGAGGCCGGCCCCGTCGTCGTCGAGCAGGAGCCCGGAGCCGAGGCGGTAGTTCTGGCGGCCGAAGGTGGCTTCCAGAGGATAACCGAGGAAGCGGTTGACCCGGACGTAGGCCTGCTCGATGAAGGGCGTGAAGTCCGCCGAAGGGTAGTTGGCCGCGACCCGGTCGAAGGGGGCGGCGCGGACCGTGCTCGTGGAGCCGCTGGCGCCCAGGGCGCGCAGGGTGATGCCCACGTCCATGGTCGTCATGTCGCCGCCCCGGGGCTCGAGTTCGATCTTGCGCACGGCGATGCCCAGGCGCGCGTCGTTGCTGATGAAGGAGTGGTTGTACTGGAAGGGCTTGTCTCCGGTGAGGTTGAGGTTGGAGTAGGAGACGGCCTTCATCCGGTAGCCGGCCGTGACGTCGAGGTTGGCGGCCCGGGCCGGGGCGATGGCCAGGACCAGCAGGGAGGCGGCGCACAGGCGTCGCAACATGCGGGATAATCCTAGCAAATTGGGGCTCTCGGGAGGCATG
>JACRDS010000028.1 GCA_016212825.1 Elusimicrobiota bacterium
CCAAGCCCGAGATGCTGGAGCTCAACGTGCAGGCCCTGAAGAAGGGCGCGGAGCTCAACTAGGCCGTTGTCGTACTGACTTCCGGGCGCCGCAGGAGCCCGGAAGCCGACGCGCCCCCCGCCAAGGGGGCGCGTCGTGCTTTTGGGGGAGCCTTGCCGTTAAGGTATCAGTATCACCCCGCGCCCCGTCGACCCGTCGATGCGGATGTCCAGCGGCTCCGCGAGCCGCACATGGCGCAGCAGCTCCGTCTCCCCCTCCGCCGGCTGAGAGGCCAGCCAGTCCCAGCGCAAGGCCCCCCCGCCGTGCGCCCCGTGCACCGTGAGGTAGCCCAGCCCCAAGGAGGTGACGTTGTGGAAGAAGTGCGTCCCGTAGGACGGGTCGATGACGAAACCCTCGAGCGTGGTCTCCACGATGACCCGCGACTCCGAGATCTGGTTCCAGCGCACCGGGATGCCCAGCCAGGGGTCGGCCGAGCCCCAGCGGCCCGGCCCGATGAGCAGGTACTGCCGCCCCCCCCGCTTGAGGGACTCGTTGACCCGCCCGATCTCGGCGGCGATCTCCCGGGTCCGGGCCGGGTCGAAGCGGTCGGGCTTGACATAGACCACGTCGGCGATCCCCGGCACGTAGCCGTTGCCCAGGGCCCGCGGGCTCTCGCAGAGCACCCGTTCGGACGGCAGGCCGTCCATGCGGACCTTCTGCGAGCTCCAGCGCGAGATCATGGGCCGCAGCTGGAGGATGGCGAACTCCCGCAGGCCATCCGCGTCCGGGTCCAGGTTGGCGGCGAACTCCAGCTCCACGTGCGAGCCCATGGCCTCGCGGCCGACCTGCGTGATGGTCCGGAGCACCTCGGGGAGCGGGAACACGTCGTTCTTCAGGATCGGAGCGAAGGTCACCAGGCGCACGCCGGGGCGCGAGACGCCGTCGTAGACGCACTCGTTCTCGGCCGAGTAGGTCGACCCCACGCAG
The DNA here is from genome assembly GCA_016212825.1 of Elusimicrobiota bacterium. Lineage (GTDB taxonomy): Bacteria > Elusimicrobiota > Elusimicrobia > UBA1565 > UBA9628 > UBA9628. The sequence continues at coordinate 967 of JACRDS010000028.1, forward strand.
GCCAGGGTCCCGTCCGCCTCCGCCGCCTCCAGGCCCAGCCAGCCCATGCTGGGCTCATGGTCGTAGCCGAGTTCCCCTCCGGCCGCCGCCAGGTCCACGGCCAGGAACTCCTTCTGGGAATTCGCGAGATAGTCGTTCGTCGTTGAGAACTGGTGCAGGTGGTGGGGATGGTTGGGCGAGAAGCGCAGGGAACGGTAGCCGTCCATGATGGTCTTGCCCAGGCCGAGCGCCACGTAGGCCACCCCGTCCTCGGTCAAGACCGGCGGCACCGGGTAGTAGTTGTAGGACTGCACCACCCCGGAGAAGCTCGGATAGTAGCGGCCGCCCCCGCCCCGGGGGCGGCCCACCAGGTGCTGCACGATCACCGCCATCTTCTCCTCTTCCGGGAGGTGGGTGCTGAAGCGCAGGTAGGAGGCTGCCTCCGCGGAGAAGGTCGAGGCGTAGACCAGCTTGACCGCCCGGGCCAGCTGCTCCAGGCGCCGGGCCGGGTCCGGGTCATTGTTGGGCAGCATGTAGGTCTTATAGACGCCGGCGAAAGGCTGGGAGCGGGAGTCCTCGAGCAGGGAGGAGGAGCGCACCGCCAGGGGGCCGCGGATGCGGTCCACCATGGTGCGCAGGTCCTCCTTGACATAGTCCGGGAGGTCGGCCTTCACGAAGGCGGCGGCCAGCTCGTCGTGGGAGCGCTCCTGGCGCAGGAAGGGGCCCAGGCCGTTGTGCTCCATGAAGTAGTCGAACACGTCGGTGGCGATGACCGAGGTGTGGGGCACGGTGATGCGCACGCCCTCCACGCGCTGGGCCAGGTCGGTCTGGGAGAGCAGGAAGTTGACGAAGGCCAGGCCCCGGGCCTTGCCCCCGATGGAGCCCTTGCCGATCTTGACGAAGGGGCTCTCCTCGTCGAAGAAGCGGCCGTCGAACTGGATGATGGTCCCCAGCTGGGTCTTCTGCAGGAACCGGTGCATGGTCTCGATGAGGTAGCGGCGCAGGCCCCCGATGTCGTCGAACTCGGCCACCTTGCGCGGCCGGATGCGGTAGGCGATCTCGAACTCGGTGCGCGCCATGAGCCACTTGGAGAAATGGTTGCGGTTGGCGTGGAACTCGACGCAGGCGTCGGGGACGACGCGCAGAGCCGAGATCATCCCGTGCAGGTCGGAGGCCTTGCCGTACTCCTTGCCCGACGCGTCGCGGAACACGAAGTCCCCGAAGCCGAAGTAGCGCAGGATGAAGTCCTGCAGCTGCTTGAGCAGGGCCGGCGAGGTCTTCAGCAGGAACGACGCGCCCACCGCGGCGGCGGCGGCGGCCGTGCCCTCGTCGGAGGACTGCACCAGGACCGGGAGGTCCGGGATGCGGCCCTTGAGCCGTTCCGTCAGCGCCAGGCCCGCCCGCGGGTCATCGGCGCCCTCGCGGCGGAATTGGACGTCGGTGATGACCCCCAGGAGGTTGCCGCGGTACTTCTCGAAGAGCGCCCAGGCCGACTCAAAATCGTGGGCCAGCAGGATCTTGGGGCGGGCGCGCATGCGCAGCATCTTGTGGGTGAGGTTGAGCCCCTCGGCCATGAGCAGCTGGGTCTGCTTCATGAGCTCGGCGTAGAGGACGGGCAGGTAGCTCGAGTAGAAGCGCACGGAGTCCTCCACCACGATGATGGCCTGGACGCTGGAGAGCCCCATGTCGTGCTCGATGTTGCGCTCGTCCTCCACCAGCTTGATGATGGACATGAAGATGCGCGGATCGCCCAGCCAGACGAAGACCCGGTCCACGGCCGAGCGGTCCTCGTCCGAGAGCTGGGCCACCTCCATCATGTTGAAGGCCAGCAGGATGACCGGCAGCCCGGGCCGTTCGCGCCGGACGGAGCGGGCGAAGGCCGCGACCTCCAGGTTGCCGACCGAGGCCATGGTGATGATGAGGTCGAAGGACTCCCGGGAGATGCGCTCCAGGGCCTCGTCCGCGGTGGAGACGCGGGTCACGCGGGGGGCGTAGCGCAGGTTGAGGTCGAGGTACTCGCTGAAGACCAGCTCGGTCAGGGCGTCGTCGTCGGCCAGCAGGAAGGAGTCGTAGGGGGCGGCGACGAGCAGCACCTCCCGGATGCGGGAGGGCATGAGCTTGTCGAAGCCCCCGAACTGGATGTCGTAGCTGCCCACCAGCGGGGCGGAGGAGCCTTTGGCCATGGCTCAATTGTACAAAAGACGACCGCCCAGGCAGCGCGCCTGGGCGGTGTCTTCCGGATCGCGTCCGGGGCTAGACGAGGCCCTGGTCCATCATGGAGGTGGCGACCTTCAGGAAGCCGCCGATGTTGGCGCCCATGACGTAGTTGTCAGGCTGGCCGTATTCCTTGGCGGTGTCCACGCAGGTCTTGTGGATGCTCTTCATGATGTTGTGCAGGTGCCGGTCGACCTCTTCGCGGCTCCAGTTCATGCGGATGGCGTTCTGTGACATCTCCAGGCCCGAGGTGGCCACGCCGCCGGCGTTGGCGGCCTTGCCCGGCCCGTAGAGGATTTTCTTGTGGACGAAGACCTCCACGGCTTCCGGGGTGGAGGGCATGTTGGCGCCCTCGGCCACGCAGATGCAGCCGTTCTTGATCAGGGTCTCGGCATCCTTGCCGTTGAGCTCGTTCTGGGTCGCGCAGGGCAGGGCCACGTCCACCTTGACGTTCCAGACCCCGGTGCCGTCGTGGTACTGGGCCTTGGGGAACTTGGAGACGTACTCCTTGATGCGTCCGCGCTTGACGTTCTTGAGCTCCATGACGTAGGCCAGCTTCTCGGGGTTGATGCCGTCCTCATCCACGATGTAGCCGTTGGAGTCGGACATGGTGACGGCCTTGCCGCCCAGCTGGTTGACCTTCTCGACCGCGTACTGGGCCACGTTGCCGGAGCCGGAGACCGCGACCTTCTTGCCCTTGAAGCTCTCGCCGCGGGTGGCCAGGGCCTCGGCCGCGAAGTACACGCAGCCGTAGCCGGTGGCTTCGGGCCGGATAAGGCTGCCGCCCCAGTTGAGACCCTTGCCGGTGAGCACGCTGTCGAAGCGGTTGGTCAGCTTCTTGTACTGGCCGAACAGGAAGCCGATCTCGCGGCCGCCCACGCCGATGTCGCCGGCCGGGACGTCCGTGTTGGGGCCGATGTGCCGGAAGAGCTCGCTCATGAAGCTCTGGCAGAAGCGCATGACCTCGGCGTCAGACTTGCCCTTGGGGTCGAAGTCGCAGCCGCCCTTGCCGCCGCCCATGGGCAAAGTGGTCAGGCTGTTCTTGAAGACCTGCTCGAAGCCCAGGAACTTCAGGATGCCGATGTTGACGCTCGGGTGGAAGCGCAGGCCGCCCTTGTACGGCCCGATGGCGCTGTTGAACTCCACGCGGTAGCCCTTCTGGATGTGGATCTCTCCCTTGTCGTCCATCCAGGGCACGCGGAACAGGATGGCCCGCTCGGGTTCGACGATGCGGTCCAAGATCTTGGCTTTCTTGAACTCCGGATGGCGCTCCAGGACCGGAACCAGGGACTCCACGACCTCCTGAACGGCCTGGTGGAACTCTTTCTCCCCCGGGTTCTTGGCCGTCAAGTCCTGCATGAACTTGGAGACGAACGCGTCCTTGTTGCCCGACTTCGGCTTGGTCAAAGTGGCCTGCATGTGATTGATAACCCCCTAGCCTTTCGGCGATGAACGGCTCTTGTCCTAAGAATATCTCTTAAGGATGGGCATGTCAACGGTTTTTCAGACGGGAAAAGGCGTAAAAAACCCTTGCGGCTATATCTTCCCGGCCAGAAGCGGCGGCAAGGCGAACACGCGCGTCCCCGCGTCCTTGTCCAGGAGATAGAGGGCCTTCTCATCCTCCAGGCGCTGGGCCTGGCGCAGCATGGCATCGGCGCTGGCCTCCTCCTCCACCTGCTCGGCCACGAACCACTCCAGGGCCTGCTTGGTGGCGTGGTCGCGCAACTGCACGGCCAGATCCGCGATCGCGTGGATGGAGGCGGTCACGACCCGCTCGTGCGCTACGACCGCCTTGAAGATGTCGGTCGCAGACTTAAACTTGGGCGGCGGAGCGTCTATCGCTCCCAGGACAGGCTGGACGCCTTTCTCGCAGAGGTAGTTGAAGAAGATCAGCGCGTGACAACTCTCCTCCTGCGCCTGCACCCGCATCCACTTGGCCAGCCCGGGCAGGACCTGCTCCTCGAACCAGCCCGCCATGGCCAGGTAGAGGTAGGCCGAATAGAACTCCTTGACGACCTGCTCGTTGAGCGCCTTCTCCAGCTTCTTATCCAGCATGTCGGACCTCCTTGGGGACCCTGACATATGTGCCGCTGGGGCTCGGCGCGTTACACCGCACCCCCGGTTTTAATCATAACCTTTTCCCTGGCAGGTTGCTGACGAAGCAGGGCCTTGCTCCCGTCCGATCGCCGAGCGCCTTGCAGGCAGTCCGAGGGGGATGCGACAAAACCCCCGACGGAGAGTCTGGGAATCTCCGTCCCGGATCTCTCGAGGTCCCCCTGGGACAGCCCCGGGGGCGGCAAACGACCGCCGGGCGCTCGCAGAACGGACTTTTTCAGCAGCCTGCGCGCGTCAGCGCTCCCGACTTCACCTCTTCGAGGCGCTTGCGGATGAAGCGCCCCACCAGGTCCGCCTCGGAAAGGTACTTGAGGAACTCCATGGGCTGGCGGGCCTCCTCCTCCCGGGGGACCAGCAGCCGGGCCTTGCCGCCTAAGAGCGCGCCGCCGTCCCGGTACAGCTGGCTGGCGCGGGACATCTCCCCGCGCAGCGCCTCCAGGCTCGACGTCTTGGGAAGCCCCAGGGCCTCGGCCAGACGCCCCAGGCTCTGCCAGTTCGGCGGGGGAGCGTCCTTGAGCGCCGCCGCCTTCTGCTGCTGGACCCTGCGGTCCCAGCTGGTGAGCCCACCATCGTCCTCAAGGAACAGGGCCGCGGGGAACACCACGCTCGCCGGATGCTCCGGCCCGGGCTTTATCCACTCCCCCGCCGCGATGAAGGCGCCCTTCCACGCGACGCTGGAGAGGCCGTTGTCGCCCCAGGAGAGCAGCGCCGAAAGGCTGCCCACCTCGCCGGCCTGGATGATGCCCGGGGTGGTCAGACCCGGCCAGTCCGGCAGCCCGCGCCCCCACAGGTCCTCGAGGCTCTTGCGCGCCGCGGGGTCCGAGACCGGCCGGTAGCCGGGCAGCCAGCGGCCGTCGAGGCCGTTGTCGATGGCCCCCTGCGAGTTGCAGGCTCCGCGCAGGAGGATGAGGCCGGCGCCGGGGCGGCCCACCGCGCCTTTGAGCGCCAGCAGGTCCGCCAGGCAGGCCAGCTCGCTGTCGCGCACGCTGGCCGCGTCCACGATGACCAGAGGCCGCGCCGCCGCGAAGAACTCGTCGCGCAGCCGGTCGAGGCGATGCCGCCTGAGCCAGCCCGAAAGCTGCCGCGGCTCGCAGCGGGACATGGCCGCGCGCAGTTCCGACAGGCCCGAGACGTCCTTCCCGATCCGGGAGGAGTCCTGGGCCAGCAGGTCGGCCAGCCAGGACTCGAAGAGCGCGTAGGTATCCGGATAGGCGATGCGCAGGGTGCTGGTCGCGGCTTTGTCCACGCCCGTGGCCCGGTGGTGGTACACGTGCAGCTTGGCGCCGCTGCGGGCCGCGCTGCGCAGCATGGAGGCCACGGCCGCGAACTCGGTCTCCGGATCGAAACCCACGGTCAGGATGAGGTCGCTGAGCAAGAGGTCCTCGCGCCGGGCCGTGGAGAAGTTCCCCCCGAAGGCCCGGGCCAGGACGTCGCATTCCCCGCCCACGCCCTTGCCGCCGAGGTGGTTGGTGCCCAGGGCCGCGCGGCCGATCTTCTGCAGGAGGTAATGGGCCTCGTTGGTCAGGCGCGCCGAGCCCAGCACGGCCGCGGACTTGCCGCCCTTGGCCTTGGCCGCCTTGGCCAGCCCTTCGGTCGCGGCCTTGAGCGCCTCGTCCCAGGAGGCCGGGCGCCAGCGCCCCTTCTCCTTGAGCATGGGCTCGCGCAGGCGGTCCGGCTGGACCAGCAGGTCGAAGCCGGCGAAACCCTTGGCGCAGACCGACATCTCGCCCTCGCCCGCCCCCATCTTGTGCTGGAGGCGCTCCACGCCCTCCTCCGACACGGCCACCTTGAGACGGCAGCCGGTGCCGCAGTAGGAGCAGACCACCTCGACCTCCTCGGTGCGCCAGGCCGGGTTCCGCTCGCCGCCGCTCTGCCGGGCCTGCAGGGCTCCGGCCGGGCAGGTCGCGATGCACTGGCCGCAGGACTTGCAGTTGACCGCCTGCAGGCTCGAGTGGAAGGCCGGGGCCACCTGGGTCACGAAGCCGCGGCCCACCAGGCCGATGGCGCCCACGCCCTGCAGCTCGGAGCAGACCCGCACGCAGCGGCCGCAGAGGATGCACTTCTCCGGGTCGCGCACGATGAAGGGGTGCTCGACGATGGGGCCGGGCTTGGTCTTCTCGCCCGCGAACTGCTCGCCGGTGGCGCCGTACTCGCCGGAGTAGCGGCGCACCAGGCAGGAGGAGACCTCCTGGCAGCCGCAGAGCAGGCAGCGTTTGGCCTCGGCGGCCGCGGTCTCGGCCGCGACCGTCTTCTGGACCTCTTCGTAGGTCCGAGCCCGGGCCGCGGCCGGCAGGACCGGGGTGGCGGCGCGCGGGAGCTTGGGGTGGCGCTCGTAGTCCTTGCGGTCGAGATCCTGCCACTTGCCCTTGGTGACGTTGAAAGGGTGTGCCTCCATGTCCACGGCTTTGCCGCTCACGCCCGCGTGCATGGCCAGGGCGGCGCGGCGGCCGGCCGCGATGGCCTCTATGGCCGTGGCCGGGCCCGTGAAGCAGTCGCCCACGGCGAAGACGTCCTGCGCGCTCGTGCGCAAGGTCTTCTCGCTGGCCTCCAAAGTCCCCCATTTGGTGATCTTGAGGCCGTCGCCGTTGAAGCCGCCCCACCTGACCTTCTGCCCGATGGCCGCAACCACGGAGTCGAGCGGCATCTCGAACTCGGAGCCGGGCACCGGCACGGGCCGGCGGCGTCCGGACTTGTCCGGCTCGCCGAGCTGCATCTTGATGCAGCGCATGCCCGCCACCTTGTCCGCGCCCGTGAAGCCCAGGGGCGCGGTCAGGAAATGGAACTGGACCCCCTCCTCCTCCGCCTCGTGGATCTCCTCCGGGTTGGCCGGCATCTCCTTGCGGGAGCGGCGGTAGACGAGGGTCACGGACTGGGACCCCAGCCGCAGGGCGGTGCGCGCCGCGTCGATGGCCGTGTTGCCCCCGCCCACGATGACGGCGCGATCCCCCAATGACACCTTCTCGCCTTTGGCCGCCTTCTCCAGCAGGGCGATGCCGGACCAGACGCCCGGCCGGTCCTCGCCCTCCATGTCCATGGCCGAACTGGCCCAGGCCCCGATGGCCACCAGGATGGCTGAGAATCCCCGCTGGCGCAGGTCGTCGAGATGGAAATCCTTGCCCCAGGTCTTGCCGCATTCGAGCTTCACGCCCAGGTCCAGGATCTGCCGGATCTCCGCGTCCAGCACGTCCTGGGGCAGGCGGTAGTCCGGCACGCCGTAGCGCAGCATGCCGCCGGCCTTGGGCATGGCCTCGAAGACCGTGGGCTCGTAACCGAGCTGCACGAGGTAGTAGGCCGCGCTCATGCCGCCGGGCCCGCCGCCGATGACAGCCACCTTCTTGCCGTTGCGCGCGGCCAGTTCCGGCTTCCAGGGCTTGCCCGAGGCGCGGTCCAGGTCGGCCACGTAGCGCTTGACCAGGTTGATGGCGACCGGGTCGTCGACGAGGTGGCGCCGGCAGGCGTCCTCGCAGCGGTGCGGGCAGATGCGGCCGCACACGGACGGGAAGGGGTTGCGCTCCTTGATGACGCGCAGGGCGCGGTGGTACTTGCCCTTGGCCACCTCGGCGAGATAGGAGCGTATGTCGATCCCGGCCGGGCAGGCCATGTTGCAGGGCGCCACGCAGTCGCCGTGGTGGTTGGACAACAACAGTTCCAGGGCCATGCGCCGGAGCTTGACGATGCTCTCGGTCCGGGCGCGCACCACCATGTTCGGCTCGCACTTGGTGGCGCAAGCCGGGACCACGCCGCGGCGGCCTTCCACCTCCACGATGCAGACGAAGCAGGAGGCGTAGGGGGGCAGGCGCGGGTCGTAGCACAGGGCCGGGATCTCCACGCCCAGGCGACGGGCCAGTTGCAGAATGGTCTCGCCCTCTCGGGCCTCGACGGTCTTGCCGTCCAGGTTCAGGTTGATGGTCTTCATGTCATTTCCCCACGGGCGCCGGGTCCGAGGCTGGCTTCGGCGCGGGACCCGACGACACGGTCACGGCGTCGAAATTGCACACGTCGTAGCAGATCCCGCACTTGACGCACTTGTCCAAGAGGATGCGGTGCTTCTTCTTGGCCTCCCCCTCCACCGCCCCGGTGGGGCAGCGCCGCTTGCACAGGGTGCAGCCGGTGCATCTGGCCGCGTCGATCTCGTAGCGAATGAGGGCCTTGCACACGCCCGCGGGGCAGCGGCCCTCCTCGATGTGGGCCTTGTACTCGTCGGCGAAGTAGCGCATGGTGGTGAGCACCGGGTTGGGCGCAGTCTGCCCCAGCCCGCACAGCGAGGCCTTCTTGATGCTCTCGCCGAGGTCCTTGAGCTTGTCGAGGTCCGCGGGCTTGCCCTCGCCGGCGCAGATGCGCTCCAGGGTCTCCAGCATGCGCTTGGTGCCCACGCGGCAGAAGGTGCACTTGCCGCAGGACTCGTTCTGCGTGAACTTGAGGAAGAAGCGGGCCACGTCGACCATGCAGGTGGAGTCGTCCATGACCACCATGCCGCCGGAGCCCATGATGGCGCCGGTGGCGTTGAGGGAGTCGTAGTCGATGGGGGTGTCGAAGAGCGATTCCGGGATGCAGCCGCCCGAAGGGCCGCCCATCTGCACGGCCTTGACCTTCTTGCCCGCGGGCACGCCTCCGCCCACCTCGTTGACGACCTGGCGCAGGGTCATGCCCATGGGGACCTCGACGAGGCCGCCGCGCTGGATCTTGCCGGCCAGGGCGAAGACCTTGGAGCCCTTGCTCTTCTCCGTGCCCAGGGCCGCGAAGGCCTCGCCGCCGTGCGCCATGATCCAGGATACGCAGGCCAAGGTCTCCACGTTGTTGATGGTCGTGGAATGGCCGAACACCCCGGAGTGCACCGGGTAGGGCGGCCGGATGCGCGGCATGCCGCGCTTGCCCTCCACCGAGGCGATGAGCGCGGTCTCCTCGCCGCAGACGAAGGCACCGGCGCCTTCCTTGAGCGAGGCGCTGAAGGAGAAGCCGCTGCCCAGGATGTCCTGGCCCAGCAGCCCTTTTTTCTCGGCCTCGGCGATGGCAAGGGTGATCCGGGCCACGGCCAGGGGATATTCGGCCCGGACGTAGAAAATGCCGTGGCACGCCCCGACCGCGTAGCCCGCGATCATGAGCCCCTCCAGCACCGCGTGGGGGTCGCTCTCCAGCACGCTGCGGTCCATGAAGGCGCCCGGGTCTCCCTCGTCGCCGTTGCAGATGACGTACTTGACGGGGTCCGCGTTGGCCAAAGCGAACTTCCACTTGGTCCCCGTGGGGAAGCCCCCGCCGCCGCGGCCGCGCAGGCCGGACTTGGAGATCTCGGCCACCACGTCCTCCTTCTTCATCTTGAGGACCTTGCGCAGGGCGCCGTAGCCGCCGGCCGCCTCGTAGGCCGCCAGGGAGTCGGGGTCGATGACGCCGCAGTTGCGCAGCACGATGCGCTTCTGCTTGGCGTAGAAGGGGTGCTGCTCCATGGGCTTATCCGGCGAGAGGATGAGGTGTTTCTCGACCGGTTTGCCGCCCAGCACATGCTCCTCGATGATCTTCTTGGCGGCTTCCGGGTGCACGCCGCCGTAGAGGTAGGACTTGCCGCCGTCGCAGAGGACCTCCAGGAGGGGCTCCTGGTGGCACATGCCGTTGCAGCCGGTGGAGAGGAGCTTGATGGAGGGGGTCTTGTCGGCGACGAGTTCCTGCAGAGCCTGCCAGGTCTTGCGCGCGCCCGCGGCCACGCCGCAGGAGCCCATGCCCAGGCGCAGGCCGGTGATGCCCGCAGGCAAGGGCCTGCGGCCGTCGGAGGCGATGGCCTTTCTCCTCTCGCCGGAGACGGCGGCGGTTTTTCCTTGCCGACATTCCTTCACCACCTTCTTGACCTTGTCGCCGGTGAGCCCGCCGTAGGTCTCGTCCTTGACCATGACCACGGGGGCCAGGGAGCAGCAGCCCAGGCAGGCCACGTCCTCGACCGAGAACTCGCCGTCCTTGCTGGTCTCGCCGTGGCCGATGCCCAGCTCCTCCTTGAGCGAGAAGCTGATCTTGTCGGCTCCGGCCACGTGGCAGGCGGTGCCGTGGCAGACGCGGATGTGCTGGCGCCCCACGGGCTTGAGGCGGAACTGCGCGTAGAAGGTCAACGCCCCCATTATCTCGGCCACGGGGATGGAGAGGTGGTCGGAGAGGCGCTCGATGGCCGGCCGGGGCAGGTAGCCGAGGCGTTCCTGGACCTTCTGGAGGAGTGTGATCAGCGCCCCCTTCTTCTTCCCGAACTGGGCGACGATCTGGTCGACTTGATGTTCCATCTCGGCGATCTTCATGGGGTTGCCTCGCGAGGTCTCAGGCCGCGGCGCTGCGGTGCCGGTCGAGGGAATTGGTGATCTTGAGCGTCTCGACGGATTTGACCCAGGAGAAGCGGGAGACGGACTCCGCCACCGCGCCCACGCTCTCCCCGGTCTCGACCATCAGCACGAGGTCGTACTGGCCCACGACAGGGTCGGCGAAGTCCACCTCGGGCAGGGCTTCGACCTGGCGCAGGGCCTTCTCCGCGCCCTCGCGATCCACGCTGTCTGCGATCTTGACCAGAAGATAAGCTCTCAGTGCCATGGGTGCCTCCCGCTGTCTGTGATGCCCGTCGGAATCCGCGCGCCGCCGGCCTGCGACGGCCGGCTTCCTAATAATAAGAAAAATCCGTGCGTTTTGCCATTAGTTCGTCTAATAATAACGTAAAATGAGGCCCGCCATGCCACGGAGGACGCTCCCATGACCATCCCGGCGTTCTGTCTCCTCTCCGCCGCGCTCCCGCTGCTCGCGCCGTCGCGCGCCGCGCCGCCGGAGTCGGAAAAGACTCGCTTCGAGGCGGGGAGGCTCCAGGCCTCCCGGCTCTGGAGGCCCGAAGACGGCTCGGCCGGAGAGTTCGAGAAGTTCTGCGCGGAGGGGTTCGCCGTGGGCGCGGACCGGGACCTGCTTTTGGACCGCTTCGAGGCGAAGCTGGAGGCCCTGCGCGGCCACTTCACGGCCATGAGCCTGGAGCTGCGCCGCGAGCAGGACGAGGACCGCGGCGAGCTCAAGCCGGTGGACCGGCTCTTCGCCGCCTTCGCCCCGGACGCGCACTTGGCCGACGACCTGTTCAAGAGCCGCCTGGGCTTCGTGGCGGCCCTCAACTTCCCCCTCCCGAGCCTGGAAGAGACCTTGGCCGACGGCCCCGAATGGGACCGCCGGCGCTGGGCCGAGGCCCGGCTGGGCAAGGCTTTCGCCTTCCGGGTGCCGGCCGAGGTGCGCCAGAAGGTCTCCGACATCCAGTCCGCGGCCGAGGCCTACGTCTACGGCTACGACATCTACATGGACCATGTCGTGGGCGGCGACGGCAAGCCTCTCTTCCCTTCTGGTCTCAAGCTGATCTCGCACTGGGGCTTGAGGGACCACATCCGCGCCTTGTACGCGGACCCGAAGGGACTGCCGCTCCAGAAGCTGATCCTGACCGTCATGGAGCGGATCATCAGCCAGGACATCCCGAAGGCGGCGGTGGCGGGCGAAGACCACCTCTGGGACCCGGCCAAGAACTCCCTTGATGGGAAGCCGGCCGAGCGCGAACCGGACACGCGCTACGAGACCCTCCTTTCCCTCTTCCGCGCCGCGCGGCTGGAGGACCCCTACTATCCGGGCTATCCGACCTTGATCGACCGGACCTTCCGCCTGCAGAGGGAGATGTCCGAGACCGAGGTGGAGGGCCTGCTCAAGGGTCTGCTGGAAGCCCCGGCGAGCAGGACGGCGGCGGCTTTGGTGAGGAAGCGGCTGGGCCGCAAGCTCCTTCCTTTCGACATCTGGTACGAGGGCTTCAAGCCGCCCAAGGGGATGCCGCTGGAGCAGCTCGACGCTTTGGTCAGGAAGAGGTATCCGACCGCGGAGGCCTTCAAGGACGACATCCCGAACATCCTCATCAAGCTGGGCTTCGCGCCGGAGACGGCGCTCTTCCTCGCCCTGCGCATCGAGGTGGACGCGGCGCGGGGCGCGGGACACGCGGCGGGGCCGGACATGAAGAAGGACGTCTCCCACCTGCGCACCCGGGTGGGCAAGGACGGGATGGATTATCAGGGCTTCAACGTGGCCATGCACGAGCTGGGCCACTGCGTGGAGCAGACCTTCTCCATGCAGAGGGTGGACCATTACTTGCTCAGCGGGGTGCCCAACAACGCTTTCACGGAGGGTTTCGCCTTCGTGTTCCAGGCGCGGGATCTGGAGGTGCTGGGGCTCAAGAGACCGGACGCGAAGGCCGCGGCCCTGAAGGACTTGGATGACTTCTGGTCGGCACGGGAGATCGCGGGCGTGGCTTTGGTGGAGATGCGGACCTGGCGCTGGATGTACGAGCATCCGGAGGCCAAGGCGGCCGAGCTGCGCGAGACGATGGTGGGCATCGCCAGGGACGTGTGGAACAAGTACTACGCGCCGGCTTTCGGGGTGAAGGATTCGCCGATCCTGGCGATCTACGCGCACATGTTCTACTACAGCCTCTACATCCCGAACTATCCGCTGGGGCACCTGATCGCGTTCCAGGTGGAGGACTACTTCAAGACGCACGCCCTGGACACCGAGATGGAGCGGTTGTGCCGCATCGGCAGCGTGACGCCGGCGGAGTGGATGCGGCAGGCGGTGGGCGGGCCGATCTCGGCTCAGCCGATGGTCAAGGCCGCGGAGAAGGCGCTGGCTTCTATACGCTGACGTCTACTTGGCGCCGCGAATCCCGGCTCCCATGATATACTCATATAGGCGCTTTATCGCCGGAGGCCCCATGCCAGAGAACCTTCCCCCCTCAGAGGACCAAGACCAGCTCGAAGCAGCTGAGACATCGGCCGCCATCGGCCACATGGGGATCGGCAGCGATGCGATGAAAAGTTTCGCTAAAGACGCAGTCTGGTCTAAGAACTAGACGCCCGACCGCCGGCCGCGCACCCGCCGCATCTTCTTCCGGCCGTTCCGACCCCGCACGTGCGCCGCGATGGCGGCCGGGTCCTTGATGAGCAGGCTGCCGCTGGCCGTCGCCAGCCAGCCGTGCCTGCGGAAAGCGGCCAACACCCGGAACACCGTCTCGATGGTCGTCCCCACCTGACGCGCGATCTCCTTGCGCGTCAGAGGAACCTTGGCCCCGTGCAGGAGGAAGGCCCGGTGCAGGGCTGCCGCCACCCGGTACTCGGCCGGCTCCTGGCTCAGCCCCAGCAGCTTCTGCAGGAAAGAGAGCCGGTCCGCGCAGAGCCGGCAGGCCTCGCGCGCCAACGCCGGGTTGAGCCCCAGCAGCTCGTCGATGACAGAGTCCGGCACGCGCAAGGCCGCCACCGGCCCCGCCGCCACGGCCGTGCAGGGATAGAAACCCCGCTCGCCGCCCAAGCGGCAGAACAATCCGAAGGCCTGCCCCTTTTCCAGGGATTCGATCTCCATCGGCCGGGCGTCGCTCGACTGCACCACCACCGAGACTTTGCCGGAGCGCACCAGCCAGGAATGCGCGGCCCGGTCCCCCTCGCTGAAGATGACCTCGCCCGGAGCGAAGCGCTGCGGCTGCAGCACCCGGGCCAGGGCCGAGCGGGCCGGCTCCGGCAAGGAGCCGAAGAGCGGTGTGGCGCCCAGGAACCGGGCCAGAGAGGCGGTCGCGGACTCCATGGGACCAGTATGACATATATCATACCGGTCCGGCGCATCGCCCCTTAAACTATCGCGTCGGCCGCGGCACAGGGGGGCGCATGGGCAAAGGCAAGGAGATCGTCCCTAAGATCAAGAAGGACATTTCCCGGTTCCTGACCAGCGAGGAAGGCAAGATCCTCAAGAAGGACGTGGTCAAAGCCGCCGCGGTGCTGGGTATCGTAGGCGCGGCCATGATGCGCGCCGAGGACCTGCTGGCCCAGGTGGAGCACACCAACGCCCTGCACAACTCCGGGGCCAGCCAGCCCTCGCACGTGAGCCACTCCTCGCACGCCAGCCACTCCTCGCACGGCAGCCACGGCTCCCACGGCTCGCACGGCAGCCACGGCTCCCACGGCTCGCACGGCAGCCACGGCTCCCACGGCAGCCACGGCTCCCACGGCAGCCACGGCTCCCACGGCAGTCATGGCTCCCACGGCAGCCACGGCTCCCACGGCAGCCACGGCTCCCACGGCCAGTGGTGAGCCCCCGGCTAGACTGAGGCGAGAGGCTGCGCCTTCGCTGCGACCGGGGCGGCGCCGCGCTTGGGGCGGGCCGGCAGGGCCTTCTCGGCGGGCTGCGGCTTGGGTGCGGGCTTGACCTTGTCGATGACCTGGCCGGCGCAGAGCCGTCCCGTCACCCCGCTCTGGAAGGAGAACCGGTCCTCGGAAAGCGGGCCGCCCAAAGCCTTCTCGATGCGGGCCTTGTGGGGCGCCCAGGTTTTCTCGTGCAGGTCGCCGAAGGGATAGACCGCCAGGAAGACCGCGGCCCGGTCCTGGCCCCGGCCCTTGCGCAGGCGCTTGATGAGCTTGCGCAGGTCCTTGACGTCGTCGGCCAGGCTCTTCGGGCCGGAGCCGGTCCCCGCGAAGGCGAAATCCGTGGGCAGGCTCACGGCTTCGACCAGCCAGCCGCCGGCGCGCACCGCGGCCCGGCCTTTGGGCAGCCTGAAGGAAGGCTCCACCTCGTCCCGCTCGGCCAGGATGGCGGAGAGCTCCACCCGGAGCCAGCCGTCCATGCCCAGCCGGCCGCGCGAGAACGCCGGCATCGCCCGGTGCTCCCAGAAGCGGCGCTTGAGCTCGTTGCCGACGAAGACCCGCAGTTCCTCGAACTCCACGGCTACTTCCCCTCGCTCTTGAAGTAGAGCACGGACAGGGGCGGCAGGCAGATCTCCAGGGACTGCCCGTGGCCGTGCCAGGGCACGCCCTGGGCGTTGACCCCGCCCAGGTTGCCCAGGCCGGAGCCGCCGTATTCCGAGGCGTCGGAGTTGAGGACCTCGGCCCACCAGCCGCCGCGCGGCACGCCCACGCGGTAGCTCTTGCGCGGCACGGGGGTGCAGTTCATGACCACCAGGATGAAGTCCTCCGTGGACCGCCCCTTGCGGATGAAGCTCAGCACCGAGTTGTCCGAGTCGTTGCAGTCCACCCAGGTGAAGCCCGAGGGGTCGAAGTCGCGCTCGTGGAGGGCGGGCTCGGCGCGGTAGACGCGGTTGCAGCGCTCCACCAGACGCCGCACCCCCTCGTGGGGAGCGTAGTCGAGCTGGTGCCAGTCCAGGCTGGAGTTGTTGTCCCACTCGCGCCACTGGCCCCACTCCCCTCCCATGAACAGCAGCTTCTTGCCGGGCTGGGACCACCTGTAGCCGTACATGAGGCGCAGGTTGGCGAACTTCTGCCAGTCGTCCCCGGACATCTGGGTCAGCAGGGAGCACTTGCCGTGCACCACCTCGTCGTGCGAGAGGGGCAGGATGAAGTTCTCGTGGAAGGCGTAGAGCATGCGGAAGGTGATGACGTTCTGGTGGTACTTGCGGTGGATGGCGTCCTTCTTCATGTAGTTGAGCGTGTCGTGCATCCAGCCCATGTCCCATTTGAAGCCGAAGCCCAGGCCGCCCACGTAGGTGGGCTTGGACACCATGCCCCAGGCCGTGGACTCCTCCGCGTAGGTCTGCACGTCCGGGAACTGCTTGTAGACCTCCTCGTTCATCCGGCGCAGGAACCAGATGGCGTCGATGTTCTCCCGCCCGCCGTACTCGTTGGGGATCCACTCCCCGTGCTTGCGCGAGTAGTCCAGGTAGAGCATGGAGGCCACGGCGTCGACGCGGATGCCGTCGACGTGGTACTTATCGAACCACAGCAGCGCGCTGGAGATGAGGAAGGAGCGCACCTCGTTGCGGCCGTAGTTGAAGATGAAGCTGCCCCAGTCGGGATGGAAGCCCTTGCGCCGGTCGGCGTGCTCGTAGAGGTGCGAGCCGTCGAACTGGGCCAGGCCGTGGCCGTCCGTGGCGAAATGCGAGGGCACCCAGTCCAGGATGACGCCGATGCCCTCCTGGTGCAGGTGGTCGACCAGGTACATGAAGTCCTGGGGCGTGCCGAAGCGCGAGGTCGGGGCGAAGTAGCCGATGGACTGGTAGCCCCAGGAGCCGGAGAAGGGATGCTCCATGATGGGCAGCAGCTCCACGTGGGTGAAGCCCATGCGCCGCATGTGCGCGGCGAGCTTGGGGGCCAGCTCCCGGTAGGTCAGGGCGCGGTTGCCCTCCTCGGGCACGCGCATCCAGGACTCCAGGTGCAGCTCGTAGATGGAGACCGGGGCGTCGTGGGCGTTGCGCGCCCGGCGGTCCTTCATCCAGGCCGCGTCGTTCCACTGGTAGTCCAGGTCCCAGACCACGGAGGCGGACTTGGGCGGGATCTCGGCGTAGAAGCCCACCGGGTCGGATTTCTCGAGCTTGGCGCCGTGCAGATGAGAGGTGATGAAATATTTGTAGGGCGCGCCCTTCTGCACGCCCGGGACGAAGCCCTCCCAGATGCCCGAGGAGCCGCGCGGATGCAGGGGATTCTTGGTCTTGCTCCACTGGTTGAAGTCGCCGATGACCGTGACCTTGCGGGCATTGGGCGCCCAGACCGCGAAGCAGACCCCCTTCTGACCGTCGTGCTCCATGAGATGCGCCCCGAGCTTGTCGTAGATGCGGAAATGGGAGCCCTCGTTGTAGAGGTAGAGGTCCTGCTCGCTGAGCCGGGACGCCGCCGGGTTCTGGGTGTTCTTCTCGATGCTGTTCATTTGGTCCATCTCCTCGGGCCCCGTCCATAGGCCCCGGTCATCAAAGCCAGCCTTCCGGCCACCTCGGCGGTGAGCGCGCCGGGCGCCAGGCGCCACTGCCAGTTGTTCTCGGTGGTCCCGGGCAGGTTCATGCGCGCCTCGGAGCCCAGGCCGAGCAGGTCCTGCGCCAGGACGATGCAGGTGTCGGCCGGGCTCTTCATCGCCGCCCGGATCATGTCCCAGTGTATCTCCACGCCGCTGGAGCCCAGGTAGCGCAGGGCGTTCTCGCGCTCCAGGCGCACCTGCTCCGCGGTGCGGGTGCCGGACTTATCGCCGAGGTTGCGGAACCAGCCCGCCACCGTGTCGTTGTCGTGCGTGCCGGTGTAGACCGCGCAGCGCTTGGGGAACTTGTGCGGCTGCCGACCTTCGTCCCAGTCCCAGAAGGAGAACTGCAGCACCCGCATGCCCGGGAACCGGAGGCGGTCGCGCAGGGCCTCGACCTCCCGGGTGAGGGTGCCGAGGTCCTCGGCGATGATCTCGATCCCGGGCGGGTCCTGTCGGCCCGGTGTCCCGTCGGCGCCTGTCGGCGCCGCCGGGATGCCCTCCGGGCCGCCACCCGCCCTTGGGTCGTTGAACGCCCGAAGGACGGTGGCGAAGAAGTCCTCGCCCGGGGCCGGCACCCAGCGGCCCCGGACCGCGTCCTTGTCCCCGGCCGGGATCTCCCAGTAGTTGTGGAAGCCGATGAAATGGTCGAGGCGCACGACGTCGAAGCGGGCCAGGGTCGCCCGGAACCGGGAGAGCCACCAGGAATAGCCGTCCGCCTTCATGACGTCCCAGCGGTAGAGAGGGTTGCCCCAGAGCTGGCCCTTCTGGCTGAAATAGTCGGGAGGCACGCCGGCCACCACCGTGGGCCGCCCGTCCGCGTCCAGGGAGAAGAGCTCCGGATGGGCCCAGACGTCGACGCTGTCGGCGGCCACGAAGATGGGGATGTCGCCGATGAGCCCCAGGCCGATCTTGGCGCAGTAGTCCTTGAGCTCGCCCCACTGCTTGTGGAAGAGGAACTGCAGGAACTGGTGGTAGCGGATGCGCGGCCCCATCGCCTGCCGGGCGCGCTCCAGGGCCGCGGGGTGGCGCGAGCGCAGGCCCGGCTCCCACTCCACCCAGGGGCGGCCCTGGTGGGATTCCTTGGCCGCGCAGAACAGAGCGTAGTCGTCGAGCCAGGGCTTCTGCTCCTCGCGGAAGGCGGCGAAAGCCGCCGCCGCGGCCGGGTCGGCGCGCCGCTCGAAGATGTCGAAGGCCTTGGCGAAGCGCGACTCCTTGAAGCGCTCGGCCGAGGCGTAGTGCACCCGGTCCCTGACCTGCCCCCGCAGGGACTTGAGGTCCCCAGGCTCCAGAAGCCCGTCCTGGCACAGGCGGTCCAGGCACAGGAGCAGGGGGTTGCCGGCGAAGGCGGAGGAGGAGAAGTAGGGAGAATGCCCGTGTCCGGTGGGCCCGATGGGCAGCATCTGCCACCAGGTCTGGCCGCAGGCGGCCAGGAAATCCGCGAAGGCGAAGGATTCCCGTCCGATGTCCCCGATCCCGTGCGGGCCCGGCAAAGAGCTCGGGTGGAGGAGCACGCCGGAGGAGCGCCGGCTCAGCGTGGGCTTCTCGATCATCGGAAGGGCCTTATTCTAGCAAATGCGCCATCGGTGTCAGGCTTTTCCGTGTTTTCCAAACGGATGCTAGGCCGCTCCCCACTTCTTGAGAACCGCAGCCTCTTCCTCAGGAGAAGAGACCTTCCTGAACAAAGCGGGCTTGCCGTGGACCCGGGCCTGGCATTCGGGCCAGGTGGCGTGCTTCTCAAGGCGGCCGTCGAGGAGGCTGATATACCAAGCCGGTTCCTTCCCGGCCCCCTTCGCGGAAGGAGAACGCCTGCGCTCCGGGACCGGCGGCTCCTGAGCCGCCGGGGGAAAGAGGTCCACGTCGTAGCCGAGCAGGGGGCCGTCGTAGAGGACGGGCGGCTTGCCTCGCGAGAAGGCCACCGCGAGCTCGTCGCAGCGGGTGTTGGCCGGGTGGCCCTTGTGCCCGCGCACGTAGTTCCAGGTGAGGCGGCCCCGCCGCGCCGAGGACAGGCGGTCGAGCTCCTCCCACAGGTCCCGGTTGAGGGTCTCGGCGCCGTCCACGCGGGTCCAGCCCTTGCGCTTCCACACGTGCAGCCAGCGCGTGACGCCCGAGATGAGATACGTGGAGTCCGTGTACAAAGCCACCGACGCGGCGTCCCCCTCCACCAGGCGCAGAGCCGCGATGGCGGCGCCCAGCTCCATGCGGTTGTTGGTGGTGCGCGCCTCTCTCCCCCCCAGTTCCCGGACCCGCCCCCCTGGGCTGAGCACGATGGCGCCCCAGCCGCCCGGACCGGGGTTGCCCGAGCAGGCGCCGTCCGTGTAGATGAGGAGAGCGTCCCGCTTCATGCCGAGAGTATAGCGTTATTGACCTCTGCCCTCAAATAGCCGAGAATATGGGTCCCATGCTCGGCGAGACCGGCCTCTGGCTGCTCTTCAGCGTCATCATGTCCGTAGTCCTCTGCATCGACCTCGGCATCATGCAGAAGAAGGCCCATGTCGTCTCCTTCCAGGAGGCCCTGTTCTGGACCTTGGCCTGGTCCCTGCTGGCCTTCGGCTTCGCGGGCGTCATCGCCCTGTCCAGCGGCCGCGAGCGGGCCATGCAGTTCATCGCCGGCTTCCTGCTGGAGAAGTCGCTCAGCGCCGACAACATGTTCGTCTTCATCCTCATCTTCAGCTACTTCGGCATCCCCCCTCTCTACCAGTCCCGCATCCTGCACTGGGGAATCCTGGGCGCCATCGCGATGCGCTTCCTGCTCATCTTCGCGGGCGTGGCCCTCATCAACACCTTCCACTGGATGATCTACGTGTTCGGAGCCGTCCTGGTCTACACCGGCGCCAAGATGGCCTTCCAGAAGGAGGAGGCGGTGGACCCGGGCCGCAATCCCGCCCTGCGCCTGTTCAAGCGCTTCATGCCGCTGACCGCCGGACACGACGAGCAGCGCTTCTTCGTCCGCATCCAGGGGGTCCTGCATGCGACCCCGCTCTTCGCCACCTTGCTGGTGGTGGAGTTCTCAGACCTGGTCTTCGCCATGGACTCCATACCGGCGGTGATCGCCATCACCACGGACACACTGGTGGTCTATACCTCCAACGTCTTCGCCATCATGGGCCTGCGGGCCCTGTTCTTCCTGCTGGCCAGCATGATGGGCATGTTCCGCTACCTGAAGTTCGGCATATCCGTCATCCTGGTCTTCGTGGGCTTCAAGATGATGGCCGGGCCCTTCTACCACATACCCACGAGCGCGTCCTTGTGCGTCATCGCCGGGATCCTGGCCGCGTCCATCGCGGCGTCGCTCCTCGATAAAGAGAAAACGGCCTAACCTTATAAACGGAACTTAATTCGGGACACAATACCTATTACCGCCGTTGCCTCGGTGGCGACAACGGAAGCAGCCAGCTCGCCCGAGAGTTGGACAATCCGTCTCTCCGGTCCCGGGAGACGAAATGAGTATTGTGTCCCGGATTTCTCAGGATTTCTAACGGAAGAACGGAAGGAGTTGGCTCACCCGAGACCTAGACGGGCCGCTTGGTCGCCTTCGGCGAAAAGCCGCAGGCCGCTTCGAACTCCCTGGCGCAGCCCAGGGCCTGGGCCGCGAGATGTCCCACCTCGCAGAGGCTCCTGCCCGGCCCGACCCTGAGCCCGCCCAGGTCCGCCCCGGACCCGATGCGCTCCACGATCAAGGGCAGCTCTTCCTTGTTGTGGTAGCCGTAGTCCTCGCGGTGCTGCATGCCGTGGTCCGCGGTGATGATGAGCAGATCGCCCTTGCACAGGCGATCTTCGAAGAGCGGCAGGGCCGCATCCACGCCTTCCAGACAATGGAGGGCTCCGGCCACGTCCCGGGTGTGGCCGTAGAGGCTGTCCGCGTCCACCAGGTTCGTGAACACGAAGGTCCCGGCCGGGCGGTAGACCGCGGCGGCCGCGTCCAGGGCGTTGACCGTGCCCTGGACCGTGTAGGGGTTGGTGTCCTTCTTCTTCGGGTGCACGAAGCGCAGGCCCAGCCCGGGGTCGAGGAACGCGGGCTTGGTCAGCTTGATGCGCTCGTGGTAGGAGGTGTTGACCAGGTCGCTGGTCTTGCCCACGGCCACGGTCCAGACGTCGCGTTCGCGCAGGACGTCGACCAAAGACCGCCCCGGCATGGGCAGGACCGCGTCGTGCCGGTTGGTGGTGCGGACGATCTCCCCCTCCGGGGTCCGGACATAGGCCCGGGCGATGACCCGGGTGATCGGTATCCCCATCTCCCGGGCCAGCTCGAAGGCCAGGTCCGCGATGGCGTGCTGCTCCTTGACCGGGATCACCGCCTCGTTCATGGCGATCTGCACCAGCGGGTCGCACTTGCTGGCATAGACGATCGGGTGACCGGTCTTCTCGTGCTCGTCGGCGTTGAGCTCGATGGCCTGCAGTCCCCCGGCCATCCTGTTGAAGATGGTCTTGCGGCCGATGCGCGACTCCAAGGCCTTGATGAAGTCCGGCCGGAAGCCTTCTGGGAAGAGCTCGTAGGTGCTCGGGTCCACGATGCCCACCATCTCCCGGTGCCCGATGACCGAGTCCGCCGAGGCCGAGGCCTGTCGCAGGCGCCTGGCGGCGCTCTTGCCGCCGTCGCGACCGAAACGGCCGCGGTGCCGGGGAGCCGCGATGCGGCCCAGGCCCAGGCGCGAGAAGTTCGGCAGCTTCAGCCTGCCGGGGAAGCGGTCGAGCAGGAAATCCAGAGTCTCGGCGCCCACCGCGTCGACCACCAGCAACAGGACCGTCGGCTTCGTCTTGCCCATGTTCATCCCTCCGAGCGTTCGCTCTTCTGCGCCAGCCAGACGCGCAGGCGCTCCAGAGCGGCCTCGAACGGGACCTGGGGAGAGTATCCCAGGTCCCGCCGCGCGGCCGATATGTCGAACCAGTGCGCGGTGGTCAGTTGCTGGACCAGGAAGCGCGTCAAGGGCGGCTCCTCGGCTTTCCCGGCCGCGGCGTAGAAGGTCTCGTAGCCCCAGGCCGCCAGCCTGGCGGCCAGCGAGCTGACCGCGGCGGTCACCGGCGGCAGGCCGGCAGCGGCCAGGATGTCGTTGACCACGTCCCAGACCGGCCGGGGCTCTCCGGCGCTGATGAAATAGGCCCTGCCCGCGACCGGGGACCGCGGCTCGAGCCGATCCAGGGCCAGACGGTGCGCCTCGGCCGCGTCGTCGACGTAGGTGCTGTCCACCTTCTTGTTGAGGGTCCCGATGCGGCGCAGCTCGCCGTTCCGGGCCTTGGCCAGCAGGCGGGAAACCAGTTTGTCCTCTCCCGGCCCCCAGACCAGGTGGGGCCTAATGGCCACGGTCGCGAAGCTGGCCGTGTTGCTGGAGAGCACCATCTCCTCGGCCGTGGCCTTGGTCCGCGAGTAGAAGGAGTCGAAACTCCGGGAGTAGGGGGCGGATTCGTCCCAGCCCTCCACATCTCGGCCGTCGAAGACCACGCTCGGGGAGCTGGTGTAGACGAGCTTCCGGATGCCCAGTTCCTGACAGGCGCGCAGCACGTTGCCGGTCCCGGTCACATTGGCCTTATGGAACTCCTCCAAAGGCCCCCAGAGCCCGACCTTGGCCGCGCAGTGCACCACGGCGTCGGCTCCGCGGCAGGCCGCGCGCACGGAGTCGAAGTCGAGGAGGTCCCCTGGGACCTCGCCCACCCCGTGCTGGGCCAACTCGGGATGCTCGCGGCGGGAGAGGCTGCGCACCTCATGGCCATGCCGCCGCAGGACCCGCGCCACCGCGCCGCCCACGAACCCGCCTCCGCCCGTCACCAGGACCTTCATGGAATCCTCCTCTGGGCCCAGACCGCCAGTTTCTCGCGGGATATCTTCGCATTATGCCGGATGTCCACCGGGAAAGCCGGGTGGAACAGCACCGTCCGGATAGCCTTGGTATGCTCAAAGCGCCGGGCCGTCTCCAGCAGCTCCCGCCGGACCCGAGCCTCGTCGGCCCCGCGCTCGAGCTCCACGCAGAGCACCGGGCCGGACGGGACGCCCACCAACGCGCTGCGCCGCACCGCCGGATGCTGGTTGAAGACCCCCTCGCAGGGGATGGTGAAGAGCCCGCCCACCCGGTGGCTCTTGCGGCCGCAGAACCAGAGTCGTCCCCGATCGTCGAAATAGCCCAGATCCCCCATGCGGTGGCGCACGGAGCCGTGGTCCGGGATCTTGGCCAGGGCCGTGGCCTCGGGCCTGCGGAAGTACTCGGCCGTGACCACCGGGCCCTTGACCACGATCTCGCCGGTCCGGCCCTGCGGCAGGCAGAGTTCCTCGGACCAGGAGCCGATGGGCTCGTCGCTGATGCCGACGATCCTGACCTCCATGCCGGGCCAGGGCCTGCCCACGCAGACCCCGCGGCCCTGCGCGGTCAGGGCCGCGGTCTCGCCGAGCACCTCCGCCGCGGTGATGCAGGCCACAGGCAGAGCCTCCGTGGCGCCGTAAGGAGTGTGGATCTCGGCTCCCGGCCCGAGCATCCGGGCCAGCCGGGCCAGGACCTTGGCCGGCACCGGCGCGCCGCAGCTGATCACGCGCCGGAGGCTGGGCAGGCAGACCCCGTGCCTCTCGCCGCAGCGGCTCAGCGCGTCGAGCAGGGCCGGCGAGCCGAAGAGCTGGACCGCGCCGTGCTCCTGGATGGGCAGGACGATCTCGAGCGGGTCCACTCTGGCCGGCCGGGTCGGGTCCATGCGCGGGATGATGGTGGTCAGGCCCAGGGCCACGTCGAAGAGGGCGAAGAGCGGGAAGGTCGCCACCGAGACCCCGCCCGGCTCGATGCCGAAGTGCTCCTTGAGCATGGCGGCCTGGTGCGCGAAGAGGGAATGCGTGTAGACCGCGCCCTTCGGGGCGCCGGTGCTGCCCGAGGTGAACAGGATCGCCGCCGTGCCGTTCTTGTCGAAGTCGGGGCCGGAGGCCCCGACTCCGCGAGGGCCCCCGCGGGGCCCGAGCGCGTTGCTGGGGGACAATGCCGTTTTTATGCTGTCCTTCCCCCAGCCTCCGATGATCCGTGCGATATGGGCTTTGGCCGACCCGATGAACGCCTCCGGCGCCGCCTCGTCGAGGCAGCGCCCCAGGTTCCTCCAGCCGATGCCCGGGTCGATGAGCACCGGGACCGCGCCGCAGCGGAACAGGGCGAAGGCCAGGGAGACGAACTCGATGCCGGGAGGCACCAGCAGCGCGGTCCGCACCCCGGGCCCGATGCCGCGCGCGGCCAAGCCCTCGACCAGCCGGGAGCACCGCTCGTCAAGCTCGCGGAAGGTGACGCTGCGCCCGCCGGCCAGCACGGCGGGGCGGTCCGGGACCGCGGCGGCGGCCTGCGCGAGCAGTTCCGAGACGCCGGGCAAACGCGTCATGGCGCCACGGCTCCCTGCAGGCCGCGGCGCAGGTGCGCGCAGACGGCCTGCAGCCGGCCGGCATCGCGCGCCAGCGCGCCGCGCAGGCCCCGGGCCAGCTCGAGCTGGACCCCGCCGCGCTGCGCGCGGTTGACGATGTTGCGGCGGCTGCGGCCGGGGAGCCGACGGCAGGGCTCCTCCACGCTGAAGCCGCCGGCGCGCAAAGCCTGCGCCACGCGGCGCCGCGGTCCCCGAGCGCTGCCGCCCACGCACACCCCCTCGCCCTCATCGCGCGAGCCGTGCACGGACAGGGCCAGGACCGCGGCCGTGGCCAAGGCCACGGCCGCCGGGTCGTCGAAATGCTTGGAGGTCACGTGGAGTCGGCCGTCATCCTGCCCCAGCAGGCCCTCCAGCAGATACAGGTTCCAGTCCTCCTGCGCCACGGCGCGCGCGACCTCGGCGGTGCCGGCTTCGATGCCGCCCCCATGGACGGCCAGCACCGTGACCGGCGCTCCCCGGTCGCGGGCCGTGACGCGGAAGGCCTCGCCCGGCTTCTCCGCGGCCTGCAGTGCGGCGAAGCCGGAGTAGCGGTCCTTGCCCAGGCCGGGAACGGCGGCGAACAGGAGCCCGGCCGCCAGACCCGTGTTAAGCCGCCAGCGGATGCCGCGCAAGGAAATCCCTCACCAGGGGTATGATCTGCTCCCCGGCGTCCTCCAGGACGTAGTGCCCCGCGTCCGCGAAGCTGTGCACCTCGGCCCGGGGGAAGCGCCGGGTCCATTCGTCGAGGAACTGCCGGTCGAACACGAAGTCCTTCTCGCCCCAGCAGATGAGCATGGGCCGGTCCTGGAACTGCGGCAGGGCCGCCGCCGTCTGCTGGACCACGCCGAAGGCCCTGTCCCGGGGCCCCAGAGGGATGTCCTCCACGAAGCGCTGCACCGCGATGCGGTGCGCCCAGGAGTCGTAGGGCTCCAGATACAGGCGCTGCAGCTCCGCGCTCATGGGCTTGCGCGTGCAGCAAAGGTGGACCGCGGCCCGGGCGAAGGCGTTGGCCCCGCGCACCAGCAGGGCGCCCAGGGGATTGCGGCAGGCCCGCAGGCGCCAGGGGAAGCTCTTCCCCGCGGGCAGGGGGAAGGCCGCGGAGTTGAGGATGACCAGACGCCGCACGCGCTCCGGATGGCGGGCCGCGTAGGTCATGCCGATCATCCCTCCCCAATCGTGCAGGACCAAGGTGACGCGGTCCTTCACCCCGATGGAATCGAGGAGCGCCTCCAGGTCATCGGCGCGGCTCTTGAGCGTGTAGTCGTAGAGGCCGTCGCCGGGCTTGCTGGAGAGGCCGCAGCCGATGTGGTCCGGGACCACGACGCGGCAGGAATCGCTGAGGGCCTTCGCAAGCTCCCGATAGTAGACCGCCCAACTCGGGTTGCCGTGCACCATGACCACCGGGTCGCCGGAGCCCGCGTCGAGGTAGTGCTGGCGCAGGGCGCCGCGCTCGAAGAACCGGCTCTCGAAAGGCAGGGCCGGGTGCTTCACCACTGCCACCCCAGCATCAGGCAGTTGAGGCCGCTGCCGATGCCCAGGAAAGCCACCTTGTCGCCCTTCTGCAGGAACTCGCGCTCCTCGGCGAGGGCCGCGGTCATGGGCAGGGATACGGTGCCGATGTTGCCCAGGAACTCGTAGGTCTGGAAATCCCTGTCCTCGGGGACGCCGATCTCGGCGAGGACCTGGCTGCGATGCGGGGCGCCGACCTGGTGGCAGACGGTCTTGTCGACGGAGGCCGCGGTCCAGCCCAGCTCCTTCAGGAAGGCCGCCCAGGTGGCGCGGCCCAGGACCACGCCGTGCTTGAGCACCGCGGCCGCGTCCGTGGACATGGAGTCGCGGTGCCAGAGGCACAGGCCGTGGTGTTCCGGGGCCGCGCGCAGCACGCCGCCCAGGAGACGGCGGCCTTCGCGGCCGAAGGACCCGTCCGTGATGAGCACTCCCGCCGCGCCCGAGCCGCCGGTCAAAGTCGCCATGGAGAGGCGAAAGCGGTCCATGCCCGGGTCCTTGAGCATGCTCGCGATCATGCTGTCGTTGATCTCGCGGGCCGACTCGCAGGAGACCACCAGGCCGGCGCGCATGGCGCCCAGCTCGATGGCGTTGGCCACCTCGAAAATCCCGTTCATCACCCCCAGGCAGGCATTGGAGATGTCGTAGACCGCGCAGTCGGGCCGCACGCCCAGGCCGGCCGCCACGGCGCAGGCCGTGGCCGGCTCGCTGGCCTCGCGGCAGACCCCGGCGGAGATCAGCGCCCCCAGCTCGGAGGCGGGCACCCCCGCCGCGGCCAGGGCTTTGCGCCCGGCCCGGACGGCGCCCTCGGAGAGCTTGAAGCCGGGGTCCCACCAGCGCCGCTCGCGGATGCCGGTGAGGGCCTCGAGCTGGCCCGCCTGCATGCCCAGGGCCTGGTAGACCGGGGAGATGCGCTCCTCCAGGGCCGCCGAGGTCACGACGTTGGGAGCGAGCTCGTAGCCGATGGCGTCGAGGCGGACCTTGGCGTAGCGCATGCCGGCGGCTCAGTCCTCGATGGCGCCGGAGACGGCGTCCGCCAGGACGGCGGCGGCCTGGGCCGCGGCCTTGCCCGCGGCCTTCTCGCAAGCCTCGCTCTGGGTGCGGCCGAAGCCGGTGGCGTCCTTGACCGAGCGGCCCGCGACCTTCCGCTCACCGGGGGTCCCCCGGGCCACGACCGCCTCGGGTGCGAGCACGGCGCGGCAGGCCAGCCCCACCTCCACACCCAGAGGCCGGGCGGAGCCGAGCTCCTCGCTCTTGAGCTCCCCGGAGACCAGGATGCGCGCCGCCGCGGCCTGGGTCGGAGGCAGGATCCAGTAGCCCTTCTCCATGAAGCGCCGGGTGAACTCGGCCTCGGCGAGCTTGGCCAAGGCCGGGGACGGACTGGAGAGCGCCAAGGCCACGCTCTTCTCGCTGCGCCGGCGCGTCGCCTCGGCCAGGGCCTCCTTCACCGCCGCGTCGGCCTCTTCCCGGCTCATGGCGCAGCGCACCCAATACTCCCGGCGGCGCTCGTCGCGGAACTCCTCGAAGCGCTTGCGGCCGAGCGCGAGGTCCACGACGCTGCCGGTCACGCTCTCCACGGTCTGCTCCGAGTCCTGTCCAGAGCTGCGCAGGCTGGTCTGGACCTCGCCGCGGACCTTCGCGCGGAGCTTGAGGCTCAACTTCTGCATCGCATCGTTGTAGGCCGCGTCGCGGGCCTTCTTCGGCCCTTCGGGGTCATGAGCCTGGTAGGAGCCCATGCCGACGCCCTCCAGGTCCGTCCCGGAGGCTCCGACCCAGGCCGGACGCCGGACCGCGGGTCCGCAGGCGGCAAGCGCCGCGCACAAGAATAGGGTCGCTTTTCTCATCGGAACTCGGCCCCGGAGCCGGTGTCAGATAAGGATAGCATTTCATTGCTGTTCTGGTTCTCGATACTATGTTACAATCCAGCCAGTCGAAGGAGGCCCGATGAAGCTCATCTCCAGACTCGTCCTCGCCGCATCTGCCCTGGCTTTTCTCGCCGCGTCCGCCTCGGCGGAGCCCCTCGAGAAGCTCGCCCGCAAGCTCGAGGCCGGGCTCAAGGACCGGCCGGTCAAGCAGGTGGCCGTGCTGAGCTTCCCCTACCACGAGGGCGCCACGAGCAGCGGCTCGAGCATCGTGCAGGAGCGTCTCACCACCTTCCTGGTGGAGGGCGGCAAGATGCAGGTCGTGGAGCGCAGCCTGCTCAAGAAGGCTCTCGAGGAGATGAAGCTCGGGACCAGCGGGCTGCTCGACCCCGAGACCACCAAGGAACTGGGCAAGGTCCTGGGCGTGGACGCGGTGGTGGTGGGGACCCTCAACGACCTCTCCAAGAAGAAGACCGAGCTCAACGCGCGCATCATCCAGACCGAGACCGGCAAGATCCTCACCGCCTCCCAGGCGCGCTTCGCGCGGACCTGGACCGACGAGCCGGTCAAAACGGGGCAGACTCCGGTGGCGGGCCCGACGACTCCAGTCACGCCGGCCAACCCCGAGCCCAAGCAGCCCGCGGGCAAGCCCCTGGTCCAGCTCGCCATCCTGCTCGACACCTCCAACAGCATGGACGGGCTCATCAGCCAGGCCAAGAACCAGCTCTGGCACATCATCAACGAGTTCGGCGCCGCGGAGAAGAGCGGCGGAGCCCCGACGGTGCAGGTGGCGCTCTACGAGTACGGCAACAGCACCTTGGCCGCCGGAGAAGGCTACGTCCGCCAGGTCCTGCCCTTCACCACGGACCTCGACAAGGTCTCCGAGCAGCTCTTCGGGTTGCGCACCAACGGCGGGGACGAGTACTGCGGCTGGGTCATCCGCGACGCGGTCAACGCCCTGCGCTGGGACAAGAACGCCGACGTCTACAAGGCGGTCTTCATCGCGGGCAACGAGCCCTTCACCCAGGGGCCGGTGGACTTCCGCGAGTCCGTCAACGCCGCGGCCCGCAAGGGCATCGTGGTCAACACCATCTTCTGCGGCGGCCGCCAGGAAGGCATGGCCATGCAGTGGCAGGCCGGGGCCCAGATGGGCGGCGGCGACTACGCCAACATCGACCAGGCCGCGCAGGTGGTGTCCATCAGCGCCCCGCAGGACGCGGAGATCCAGAAGCTCTCGTCCGAGCTCAACCGCACCTTCATCGCCTACGGCGCGTCCGGAAAGAAGGCCATGGCCCGGCAGGAAGCCGCGGACCGCGCCGCGCTCGCGGCACCGGCCGCCGCCGGCGTGGCGACCCAGCGCGGCCTGGCCAAGGCCAGCGGCCAGTACGCGCAGTCGGCCCAAGAGTGGGACGCGGTCAGCGCCCTGCAGAGCGGCAAGCTCCAGGCCAACGAGCTCAAGGCCGAGGAGCTGCCCGATGAGATGAAGGGCATGGACGCCAAGCAGCGCGAGGCCTACATCAAGAAGAAGGCCGACGAGCGCAAGGACATTCAGGCCAAGATCCGGCGCCTCAACGAGGAGCGCCGCAAGTACGTGGCGCAGAAGGAGAAGGAGGAGGCGGGCAAGGGCGGGGCCGAGACCCTGGGGCAGGCGGTCATCAAGAGCGTGCGCTCGCAGGCCTCCAAGAAGGGCTTCAAGTTCAAGTGACCATGGACCCGATCAAGATCAGCGTCTTCGCCGACGAACTGCTGGAGCGCTGCGCGCGCCGCCGGCTGGGCCTGAAGGCCACCCTGGATGAGTTCCTGCCCGCCATGGCTCGGCGCTTCGGCGCGGCCGCGGCCGCGGTCGAGACACTAACCGAGGACCTCCGGAAGGAGGCGTTCCGCTGGGGGGCGGGCTCGCCGCGGCTGCGCTGGGTCCACCACCCGCTCGATGTGGCGGGCCGGCGCGTGGGCTCCATCGCCTTCGGCTACCGGGCGCCCGCGGGCCCGGGGCACCGTGCCTGCCTCGAGGCGGTCTGCGAGGAGCTCGACGGCGTCCTGTGGAACATCCAGACCTCGGCGATCAAGCAGCGGCTCATGGAGCGGGTCACCCGCTGCCTGACCAAGAGCGTGCTGCGCGAGGCCATCGACGAGGCGGTGGGCGCACTGCACGCCGAGATCCCGTTCCGGCACCTGGGCCTGGTCTATCTCAACGACGACGCCTCCGGAGGCAACCGCATCCAGTACCGCATCTACAAGGGCCGGCGCTGCGTGCGCGACTCCGAGCAGCGGCCGAACCGGGCCCTGAGCCGGGCCATCGGCTGCCTGGGGCTCGACCTGCTCAACCCGGACCGGCACGTGGTGCGCCACTCCCTGGGCTTCCGGGAAGGCATGGGCTTCACCCTCAGCGGCCAGGCCGCGGGCGCGCGCAGCCTGGGTAAGCTGGTGGCCGAGGTGGACGGCGGGCTGGACACCTTCGGCCGCGACCTCATGCGCATCTTCGCCAACTCGATCAGCCAGCGCCTCATCGACTACAACCGGGAGCGGCGCCACCTGGCGCAGTTCTTCGCCCCGGCCGTAGTCTCGGAGCTGCTCAGCGACCCGGACTACCGGCGCAAGCACCTCTCCCCGCGCGTCAAACCCATCGCTATCCTCTACGCGGACATCAACTCCTTCACCAAGCTCTGCGAACGCGCCCTGCGCCGGCCCGACCGCATCGGCGAGTTCGTGGACCGCTGGAGCGAGGGCGCCGTGCGCATCGCCTGGGAGCGGGGCGGGGTCTTCGACAAGATGGTGGGCGACTGCGTCATCATCCACTTCGGCCCGCCGTTCTACCGGGGCGGCGACGGGCAGAACGCCCGGGAGGCCCTGCTCGCGGCCCGCGAGATCCAGGCCTTCACCAGACGCCTGGAGCGCGACCCGCGCTTCCGCAGCCTGCCGCGCAAGGCCAAGCTCAAGGGCCTGGGCGTGGCCGTGGGCATCAACCTCTGCCCGGCGGCCATCGGCCTCTTCGGGCCCAACCAGGACTTCACGGCCTTCTCCTCGGGCATGAACCAGGCCGCCCGCCTGCAGTCCAAGGCCGGGTTCCGCGAGACCTTGGTGATGGAATCCGTGGTCGCGGCGATGAAGAAGGCGGGCTTGGCCAGGGGCATGCGCTTCGAGGGTCCCTTCGAGGTCGAGGTCAAGAACGTGGCCAAGCCCCTGCGCTACTACCGGCTGAAGGGCCGCTAGAAAATCGAGAAAATCGGGACACAATACCTATTTCCCGCTCTCCCTTTGAGGGACGACCGGCCTTTCGTTTGCGTAGCTGACGCCCTGTTAGGGATTCCAAATGGGCCAAGAATTCTTCGGACCCTAGAGGCCTTCCTGTCTTCTCGCTACGTCGCAAATCTTCGACCGCTTTTTCACATAATGGCTCACCGAGGTGACGCCTCCAGTCGCCAGCGATGTCCAGCAGCGGCTTCACCTCGACCAGACGATCGCTCCTCATCTGCAAGTGCGCCCGAGCGCTGCTCCATGGATAGTCTTCCGGATTGCCAACCAAGCCGGCGCGCACAGGGTTCAATTCGAGGTACTTGGCCGCATTCACGAAATGCCGCTCATCCATAGGGCAGGAGCTGAATCGCCCTTGCCAAAGGTAGCCCGTCCACCCCTCCCTTCGATTGATTAGGTTCGTATAGCGACGGTGCGTTTCCCCTATCGCCGAGCGCAAACCACCGGAAGTCCCCGGGACCGCGATGAGATGCACATGATTGGGCATCAGCGCATATCCCCATATACGCACATCGTTCTCTGCGGTCCTTTTAGCTAACAAATTCAGATATGTCCTATAATCCGAATCTTTGAAAAAAGTCCGCATCCTCCTCGTCCCTCGCTGGACCACATGGTGAGGAATTCCTGGGATGACGACTCTGGCAATGCGGGGCATAGTCGGTCCTCCGGGCCTCTAGCAGGCCCTACTATTCATACGACGCAGGACCGATTTTGTTCCACCAGGGAATAGGTATTGTGTCCCGAATTAGACGAGGCGCAGGGCGAAGTCGGTCATCTTATAGATGACCAGGCCGTCCACCTTCAGGAAGCCGTCGGCCTTGAGGAGCCGGCGCGCGTCGTCCACCGCGGTCACGCAGGCCTCGACGGTGACCAGCTTGTTCCTGGGGATGACCTGCCCGCGATAGAGCCAGGTGTGCTTCTGCCCCAGAGCCATCGACTCGAAGCGCCCGCCCGCGCCCTTCCAGCGCTCGCGCGCCGCCGCCTTCATGAGCTGGATGAAGGACTCCAGGCCCAAGGAGCCCGGACAGACCGGGTCCTGGTAGAAATGCGCCTTGAAGAACCACTCGGA
>JACRDS010000032.1 GCA_016212825.1 Elusimicrobiota bacterium
AAGAATGGGCGAGCATCAACCTGCTTCGCAATGACTTCCACGGCGACTGGAACTACACGATTCGGCCACGCCGCGAACATTAAGTTGCGATACTTATTTCATTGCAAGACCTTATGGGCTCGACAGAGCAAGCGCACGTTGGCTGGGTCGTCAGAGGCTCCGCCCAGGGCATACGGGCGCACATGGTCGAATTCCAGCCAGGCGCGGGCCTCACAACGCCGGCCGTCCGCGGCCCGGAAGCTGCAGCGCCCCTGGTCGCGTTCCCAGACCCGGTCCCGGACCCACTGCGGGACGCGCCGGCTCGACGCCGCGCCCCCGGCGCGAGCTCGGGGCCGGGTGCGCCGCCGCCTCAGCCTGCGCCCCGGGTCATGCCGGCTCAGATATTCCAGGAGGACCTCACAGAAGATATCCTCCAGACGGGCCAAGGGATGCTTGTGCCTGAGCAGCTCTCGCGCCCGCTCCACGGCCCTGAGCAAGGTCTCGCTCGCGGTGAAAGAGAACCGGACCCGCGCCGCGGACGCCGGACCTCCCCTGTCTAGCAGGGGACCATCCTCCTGTATCGGAGGTCCGGATTCCGACGGCCGCGACTGTCCCGCCGGAGCCGCGGGGTTCGCGCCCGGCGAGGGAGGGAGTCCCCCGGTCGCGCTGGGAACGACGGACGACGTCCCGAGATCGAAGTGATCTGCGCCCTCAGCGTCGCCGCCGGCGCCCCCGCCCTGGATGGACGCAGGAGCCACATATCGGATGCTGTCGGCCTGGGGAGGAGGCAGGGGCAGGAACTCCGCGATCATCCGCTCCAACTCACGCTTGCGCTTCCCTTGGGCCCGCGTCAACAGGTCGGCCCTGTTCTCCGGAGTCAGATGGGGCGCCAGCAGCGACACGGCGCTCAAAGACAGGATGCCATCGGCCAGATAGGACAGTATCTCCGGGAAATCACGCGCGGCGCGAGCCGCATGGATGCGCCTATAGGCCGCGCCCTCGGAGTAGCGGAGCTCCGAGACGCAGTACTCGAACATAGACTCGAATCCGCGCGGAGAGAACAGGCGGCGTCTGTCCACCTCTCCGAGGGAGGCCAACACGCCGGCCAGATGACGCTGCTCCTGGACGACGAGCGTCTTGAGCCTAGCGAGCAGCGCCTCGTCAGCGAGCGCCCGACAGAAACGCAGTTCATCCATGCTCATCATACGGGCGAGCCGCCAAAAAGTTCCCTTATGAGAAGACGCGCGCCGAAGCGCTATCGCCGCAGGCCCCGCATCGTCGCAATTCGCGCGGCAGTTATCCACGGACTTAGCCCAGGGCTAAGTCCGTGGATAAGTCCGGCTCGCTCGGCCGGGACATCTCGGGAGCCTATCCCCGCCGGCTTGGCGGACTGCCGACCCGCGCGCCGAGACCGCCAGTTCGAGTCTAGTGTGGCTGCACGCCCGGGAGACTGCCAATCAGAAAGCCGGCTCCCGTCTCACCTTCGACGGCTCCTGAGCACCGCCAGGTACCGCCCCGCCTCGGCGTGGCCGGGCTCCAGGCGCAGCGCTTCCAGCAGCTCGGCCTCGGCCCGGACCGGGTCGCGGGCCCAGTAGAGCACGGCGAGGTCGTAATGCGCCTGGGCCGTGGGGAGCAGGGCGATGGACCTCCGGTAGCTGGACTCGGCCGCGGCCGGGTCCTTGAGCCGCTCCAGGATCACTCCGAGCTGGGTGTAGGTCTCGGCCGCCGCGCGCCGGACCCCGGCCTTGAGGTCGGGCAGGGAATGGTAGACCTCGGTCAGGCGCAGGGTCTCCTCGTTTATGCGCGCGGCCAGGGAATAGAAGCCCCTCGCCCTCTGGAAATCTCCCCGGCCGTAGGCGATGAAGCCCAGGAAGCCGGGCGGGTCCGGGAACCGCCACTGCCAGGCCCAGGCCTGGAGGAAGGCCCGTTCCGCGGCCTCGGACGCGCCCTCCCTGAAGAGCTGCCGGCCCTGCTGGTAGAGGGCCTGGGAGCAGCTCCCCACCAGATCCGAGGTGAAGAAATCCGGCGCCTCGTCGTAGTCGTAGCGCCCCCGCCGCGCCATCAGGCTCCAGAGCCCCTCTTCTCCGGCAGGGGCGGCCGGCCCGTCGGCCCACGCCGTCAGCAGGCCGCGCGCGCGCCCCGCGGCCGCGACCTCAGGGGGGACCTCGCAGTCCATGGTGGCGGCGACCGCGCCGTTGAGGCTGATGAAGCGCCTCCAGTCGGCCGCGTCGCGCAGCGGCCCCAGGGACAGGCCCGGCGAGCGGCGCCGCTGGTCGGCCTGATACCACAGGGTCCCGGCCAAGCCTTGGGCGACCACGTGCGCGTCCGGCCGCCAGCCCTGCACGACCTGGTAATGCCAGAGGGCGTAGAGCTGGACGTCCTTCTTGGCCACCACCGTGCCCCCCGGGGGGACGCAGCGCAGGACGTTCTTGGCGAAGTCGTAGCTGAAGAAGTGCCCGCGCCGGTCCATGCGGGAGACTCGCCCCTGCCAGAGCGGCACCGCGGCCAACAGGAGGCACGCCGCCCAGGACAGGGCCGGGCGCGGCAGGGCGCCCGCCCCTTCGGCCGCCCAGAGCACGAGCACGGTCTCCGAGAGCAGGTAGTGCGGGTCCACGATGGCCAAGGCGTGGGGGTTGGGGGGCATGTTGGCCAGGAACAGGAAGACCGGGCCGCTCCACCACCAGGCCGCGGCCATGCCCAGCCACCGGCGGGGGTCGCGCTGGAGACACCGCCAGGACCCGGCCAGCACCGCGGCGAGACCGGCCAGCGAGAAGTTCTCCCAGAGGTGCAGGCCGTAGAAGCGCAGGTTCACGCCGAAGAGCTCGCCCTTGGCGTAGTTCCTGGAGAGCAGGTCCAAAGTGCCGCCGTAGCGCGTGCGCAGGATGGAATCCATGAGGTTGCCGAGGGTGGCGGGATGGTTCCAATCCAGGTAGGGGACGCTCAGCGAGCGCACCGGCAGGTAGAGATAGACGGCCAGGCCCAGGCCCGCGGCCAGGGCGCTGCGGCCGGCCCAGCTCCAGCGGCGCGCCGGCTGGGGGGCCAGCCACAGGGCGGTGCCCGCGATGAGCAGGGCCACCGGAAGGTTGGAGCCCAGCAGGACCATGGCCGCCGGGAACAGGAGGAACGCCGCGCCGGCCCAGAAAGAGGCCTTCCCGGACAGGCCGGGGCCGCCCAGGCAGATCCAGAGCAGGCCCGGAGCCCACAGGACCAGGTCGAGACGGTTGCTCAAGGCCACGCCGGAGAGCAGGCAGAAGGACAGCCAGCGCCTCTCCCCATATCCTTCGGCCAGGCTCCAGGCCTCGCCCATCAGTGCGACGGCGCAGAGCACCCAGAGCGAGTACATCTCCTGGACCTGGACCACGGACCAGAAGGTCGCGTTGAGTCCCAGCAGGAGCACGGCCGAGACGCCGGCCGCAGGGCCCCAGCGCCTGCGGCATAGGACGAAGAGCAGCGTCAGGGCCAGGGCCCCGCAGAGGGCGGAGAGCAGGCTCAGCCGGAAGGCGCGATTGCCCAGGGGCAGGCTCTGGGCGACGTGGCCGAGCTGGACGTAGAGCGGGTAGCTGGTGGGATGGGCCACGCCCAAAGTGCGGCTCGCCACGGACATCTCGCCCGTGTCTCGGTAAGGCGCCAGAGCCGGGGGCAGGCTCCAGAGGTAGAGCCCGAAGCTCAGCAGGAAGACGGCGGCGGCGCTTCTCATCTCGCTTTGTCCGCCCGGCGGCGGGCCTGCAGCGCGTAGGCCGCGGCCGCGGCGTTGCCCGGCTCCAGCCGCGCCGCCTCGGAGAAGGCCTGCGCCGCCTCGGCCCAGCGCGAGCGGCCCCAGTAGAGGGCCCCGAGATTATAATAAGCTTTGCCGGAGCCTGGCTCGAGGCGTGCGGCCTCCCGGTAGGCCCGCTCCGCCTCCTGAGGACGGCCCGCGCGCTCGTGGGCCGTGCCCAGGCCGTCCCAACTCTCGGCCCGGCCTGGCTCCGCGGCCAGGGCCAGGAGATAGGCTCTCCCCGCCAGGTCCCAGGCCCCCTTCTGCGCGGCGGAGAAGCCGATCCAGCGCGCCGCGAAGGAGAGCGTCCCCGCCAGCCAGAGCGCGTCCGGAGCCATGCCCCAGGCCCGGCGCAGTTCGAGCAGGGCCGGCTCCAGCAGTCCCTGCTCCTGCAAGGCCGCGGCGCGCATCACCGGGTAGAAGCAGACCAGGGCCCGGTCCCGGTAGTGACCGGAGAGGATCTCCTCTTGCCAACGGAATGGATAGGTCTCCCAGAGCCCGGCCGGCTCCCGAAGAGCCCCCGCCGGCAGAGGCCTCCGCAGGAGCCCCCAGGCCTGCAGGGGCATGTCCGGGAGCACGCGGTCCTTGACCGTGCTGTAGAAGAGCCTCCCCTGCGCGGCCAGGAGGCGCTCGACCCGGACGCGCCGGGCCTCCTTCTCCGAGGCAGAGAGCCGGCGGAAGTCTTCGCCGTACGCGCCGCGGAAGACCACGCCGCCCCGGTCGTGCAGATCCACATCCGCGCGCAAGCGCTGGGCGAAGCTCAGGAAGGCGGTGGTGTAGAAAGTATCGTCGCCTCCGTCCATGACCAGGGCCGCTCCCGGAGGCACGCTCTTGAGCACGCTGCGGCCGTAGTCGTAGGCCGCGAAGTCCTCGCGCAGCCACCACCGGCCGCGAGCCGGCAACGAAGCCGCCAGGGGGACCAAGAGCAGCAGCCAGGCCGCCGGCTTCCAGAGCCGGCCTACGGCCTCCACGCCCGCCGCGGCCAGGACCGCGACCCCCATCCAGGAGCAGAGGTAGAAGCGCTCCAGGGCGCCGCTGGTCTGGCTGTCGAAGGAGGGATTCCCCAAGATGAGGAAGAAGGGGCCGGAGAAGAATATCCAGAGCAGCAGGCCGGTCCGGCCGGGACGCAGGTCCTTCCGGACAGCCAGGCCGACTGCGGCCAAGCCCAGGAACGCCGGCCCCAAGCCGTCCCGCGCGGCGCCCAGCCAGCGGCCCAGCTGGGACCAGACCGCCGCCGCGCCGAAGGGCGCCGCCCCTTCCACCGTCAAAGAGAGGGAGCCGTAGTCCTTGCGCAGAAGCACCCACAGGAAGCGCGGCAGGTCCACGGGATGGCCCCAGTCGAAAGGCGGCAGGGCGCGG
This sequence comes from Elusimicrobiota bacterium, assembly GCA_016212825.1. Taxonomy (GTDB): domain Bacteria; phylum Elusimicrobiota; class Elusimicrobia; order UBA1565; family UBA9628; genus UBA9628. The sequence continues at coordinate 5,093 of JACRDS010000032.1, forward strand.
GCGCGCAGAGGCAGGAAGAGGTAAAGGAAGAATCCCGCCGCGAAAGCGGCCAGGGACCAGGCCAGGGCCCGGACCGAATCACGGGAGCTGCCTTGTGCCGAACGGAACGAGCGCCAGACCTCCCAGGCCGCGGCCGGAGCCGCGAGCACGATGGTGTGATGGTTGGCCGCGCCGAAGCCGAAGGCCAGGCCGAGCGCGGCCATGGGCCGCGGGGCGAAGAGCCGTCCGGAGAAGCGGACGATGAGCCAGAGGATCCAGGCCAGCACCAGACCGTGCAGGGCGAAGACCTCGGTCACCCCGGACTCGTAGCGCCAGAGCGGGCACAGGCCCAGGCCCAGGACCGCGGCCCAGCGGCCGGCCGCACCGAGCCCGCCCAGGCGCAGGGCCCGGACCAGCAGGGCCAGGGCGCCGGCGCCGCACAGCGCGGAGAGCAGGTTGGTGCGGAAGGCCCAGTTCCCCAGAGGCAGGACCGTTCCCAGGGCCTTGCCCAGCAGGGCGGCAAGGGGATAGCTCGGAGCATGCGCCAGGCTCAGGGTGGCCGCGCAGGCCGTGAACTCGCCCGCGTCTCCGAAGGTGACGCTCGGAGCCATGGCCGCGATGCCCAGCGCGCAGAACATGAGGAAGACCAGCGTCATCTCCGCCCTCTCACTCATGGGAGCCCTCGCCAGCGCCGCAGGGCCCACTCCCCCAGCAGCAGGGCCGCGGCCGCGGCCAGCCACCAGAGCGAGGCCCAGGGCCGACGCCTGCGGACGGTCTCGGCCTGGAGCCTGACCGGGGAGAGCTTCTCCAGCAGGGCCCCGGCGTCAGCCTGGGGCATGTCGCTGAAGGCGCCGCCCGAGGCCTCGGCGAAGCGCCGCAGCCAGCCCCGGTCCATGGGGGCCTCGGCGGGAGCTTTGGCCCAGTCGAAGCGCACCTCGTCCTCGCCCCAGGGCTTGCCGCCGTAGCGGGCCGACGCCTTGAGCCGGTGGCGGCCGGGCGCCAGGCCGGTGAGCTCGACTGAGTAGGCGCCCGGCCCGGTCTCGCGCGGGGCCGCCTCCCGCAAGCGGCCGTCCGGGCCGGTCCAGACCACCCGGAGCTCGGTGGCGGCCGCGGCCGCCGGCGCGAAGCCCTCGTCGAAGACCCTCAGGGAGAAGGCGGCCGGCTCCCGCCCGGGAAGGCGGTCCGGCAGGGGCGCGAACTTGACCTTGGAGAGCTCCAGGCTGCCGGTGAGGTACTGCACGGCCCGGGTCCAGAACCGGGCGTAGAACCCCGACGTGCGCCAGTCCAGGGCGCCGCCCAGGCGCCAGCGCCAGGTGGAGTCCGAGCTGACCAGCATCACCTTGCCCCGACCGTAGTCCCGGATGGCGAAGATGGGGGCGGGCTCTCCCGCCTCCGTGCGCGCCTGGGGGTGGACGGCCAGCACGGTGGAGCCGGGGCGCACCGAAACGAACTGGCCGTAGCCGTCGAGCTCGGGCAGGGCGGCCCAGGCGGCGCGGGACTCCTCCGCCGAGTCGGCGACCTGGAGCAGCGGGTGGGACGGCGCGGCGGGCCTGGCCTGGAACCGTCCCGGGATGAAATCCGGGACCCGGGCGGAGAGGCGCACGGGCAGGAGCTCGTCGAGGGGCGTGCCCCGGTAGCCCCCGAGGCTGAAGGCGTTCTCGCCTCCGACGACCAGCAGGGCTCCGCCCGCGGCCACGAAGCCGCGCAGGGAGTCGAGATAGGCCGGGGGGATCTGCGCCCGGAAGCGCTGGTAGGAGAAGTTCTCCAGGATGAAGAGGTCGAACTGGGAGATGGTCGCTACGAAGATCTCCTGCGCCGGGAAGGGGATCAGCGAGAGCTCCTCGTCGGACACCAAGGTCGGGTTCTCCGGGTTGCGCAGGATGACGAAGGAGACCAGCTCGTGGTTGGGGTTGGACTTGAGGAGCTCGCGCAGGTTGGCGTATTCCGGGCTCGGCCTGCCGGCCAGGTACATGATGCGGTATTTCTGGCGGATGACCTCGATGCGGAAGTCCCGGCTCGACCGGACGGAGCCGGCCGCGGCCTCCAGCCGGTAGCTCTCCGAGCCCAGGGACCCGGCGACCGCGGTGAAGGTGGCCACGACCGTCTCCAGGTCCGTGCGCACCGGGAACTGCCGGCTCTGCACGGTCTCCCACCGCTCGCGGTCCAGGATGCCGCGTTTGAGCAGGCGCAGTTCCAGGACCCGCCCGCCCAGGGCCGAGGCCTCCACCGCGGCCTCGACGCCGACCCGGCCGTGCAGGAAGGCGAAGTCCGGGGTCCGCAGGTCCGTGAACACCAGCCCGCGCTCCCTCCGGGACGGCCCCACGCCGATGACGTCGACGGGGATGCCCAGCTCGGCCAGTCCCCGCTCCAGCTCGGGGTCGGCCTCGGCGTTGCCGTCGCTGAGCAGCCACGCCCGCTCCGGCCGGGACGGATCGGCGGGCCCCAGGTCGTCGACGACATCGCGCAGGGCCGCGGCCGGCCGCAGGCCGGCGGCGGACACCTTCAGCGCGGAGAGCCCGCTCCAGCCCGCCGCCCGGCGGCCCCGGTCGGAGAGGGCGTAGAACCGGGGCTCGCAGCGCGCCTCGATGTGCCGCCGCCGGGCGGCCAGCCAGTCCAGAGCGGTCTGCAGCCGGCTGGAGGCCCCCAGCAGGGGGAGGCGTCCGCCGCGCAGGGGGGCGCCCATGGGATGGCCGTGGTCGACGAGCACCAGCAGGCGCGGCTTGACCATCTGCGGCTCGCTGACGGCCACGGTGGGCTGCAGGGCGGCCAGGGCCAGGGCCGCCGCTCCCAGGACCCGCAGGGCCAGGAGCGGCCCGCCCGCCTGGCTGCGGCGGCAATGCCAGACCGCGGCCGCCGCGACCGCGGCCGCCGCCAGCGCTCCGGCCCAGCCGCCGCCCCATTCCAACGAGAAGTTCATGGGGTCCCCGAACGCATCTTCTGGAGCAGGAAGGGCTGGTGCACGGCGTCGGACTTGTAGCTGCCGGTCAGCGAATACATCAGGATGTCGACGGTCAGCTTGCGCGCGTTGTGGCGCTGGGCCTCGCCGCCGGGCAGGCAGGGCAGCAGCGGCCGTCCCAGGGCGTCCTTGGCCCAGGCGCCCAGCAGGTCGTTGCGGGAATAGACCACGGCCGTCCGTCCTCCCCAGGACGCTCCTTCCAGAGTGCCGCGCACCATGGCCCGGCCCGCCGCCCCGCGCAGGAGGAAGAAGGTCTTGAACACCACATGGTCGCTGGGCAGGGGGGCGAGCTCCGCTTCCGGCAGGACGGACTTGAGGGCGGCGCGGACCCAGCGGTCGAAGGAATCCACCTGGAGGCCGGAGGTGTCCTCGATCCAGAGCATCCCGCCCGCGGTCAGGAAGGCGCGCAGGCGCCGGGCGTCCTCGGCGTCGAGGGGGGGCGGGGCCTCGCGGCCGGCCAGGATGACGAGGGGCGACTCGAAGAGGGCCTGGTCCTTGAGCGTGATGACCCGCCGCCGCGGCTCCACGAGCACGCTGGTGACCGCGCCCAGCAGAGCCAGGGCTTCTTCCGGAGCGTCCGGATAGGGGTCCCAGGTCGGGCCCAACTGGATCTGCGTCCACACGAAGCGGTCCCCCTGCTGCGCGGCCGCCGGGACGGCCAGGCCCAGGAGGAGGGCGAAGAGGAGGACGGCACGGGGCAGGGCCAGCAGCATCTCGCAGGCGATGAGCGCCGCCGCCGCGGCCAGGGCCGCGGTCCGGGCCTCGCGGCCGCGCGCCTTGAGCCAGAAGTCCTCGCGCAGCCGGTCGACGTCCAGCCCGGTCCAGGGCGGGGACTCCGGCGCGGAAAGGTCGCCCTCCCCGGAGCCGCGGTCCAGATTGACCGCGTAGACCCGTGTCGGGCCGCCCTCTTCCTCCACGGCATAGAGGCCGGGGCGGTCCGTCCCGGAGTATTCGACGCGGCGGTCCTTGACCCAGAGGGTGGTCAGCCTGCCCTCGGGGGAGCGCACGCGCACGCGCGGCGGGGCGGGCTCCCGGGAGGACCAGGTCCTGACGATGGGCTCTCCCGCCTTGACCGCGAAGACCTGCGACCCGCCGCCCGGCTCGCGCAGCAGCGAGAGGGTGGAGGAGACCAGCGCCGCGAAGGCCGGCTTGACCGGGAGGTTGCCGGAGAGCGCGTCGAGCCCGGCCCCCCAGACGGCCACGCGGCCGGCGCCGTGGCCGGCCGAGGCCAGCAGGGCGGCTCCCGACGGGGAGCGCAGCCAGACCTTCCCGCCCGGGGCCGGGACAGGTCCAGCCTCCGGGTCAGGGCGACCTTGTCGAGCTCGAACTCTTGCCAGGCGGCGAAGGGGCCACCGGCTTCGACGCGCAGACCGCGCGCCGTCTCCGGCTCGTCCGCCGCTGAGACGGAGACCGGCAGCCAGCGGCCGAGGCTCAGGCAGCCGCGCGCGTCCCCGCGGCCGGGCGGGAAGAGCCACAGCCCGCCCCCGGCGCGCACGAAGAGCTCCAGCGACGCGGCGGCCGCCGGGCCCACGGGCGCGCAGTCGGCCAGGGCGACCGCGTCGTAGTCGGCGAGGCGAGCTCCGGCCGTGCCGAGCCTGTCGGCCGACGCGCTGTCCGCGTCCCAGTCCAGCAGCCGCCGGCCCGGCCCAGAGAAGAGGTCCTGCAGGAAGGACCCGGCCCGGGGCGAGCGCAGGAAGGCGGGGTCGCCGTAGAGCACCAGGAGCCGGGGCCGCCGCGGCAGCTCGAAGGAATAGAAAAGCGCATCATCGAGCCGCAGGGCGTCCGGCCGCGACTCCGCGCGGCCGGACCAGGAAGGGGTCCGCCCCTGGGGTCGGGACGGCAGGGGCAGCGACGAGACGGTCTCGGCGCGGGCCGCCAGGGACACGGGGCTGCCGCCCAGCCGCGCGCCGCCCTCCCACAGGTCCCAGGAGGAATCCTGCCGCGCGGAGGACCACAGCACCGAGCGCAGGACGGGCTTGTCCGCGGTCGCCGCGCGGTCGGGGCCGGCCGCCAGGACCGCCGCGTTGGGCGGCGGCGGCGGCCAGGCGAGGCAGTAGAGGCCGGTCCCCGGCTCCGGGGTCGGGACCTCCGCGCGCGCGCCGTGGGCCGCCCCGTCGCTGAGCAGCACCACGGCCTTGTCCCGGGCGGAGCCCGCCAACAGCGCGTAGGCGGCGCGCAGGGGAGGGCCGTAGTCCGTGCCCCGGGAAAGAGGGGCCGCGCGCGAGATGAGGTCCAGGCAGGCCCGCGGAGTCGTCCAGCCCAGCCCCTCGGCCGCGGGCTCCAGCCGGTCGGTGAAATCGGCGCACGCCACCCGGTCCGCGGGCCGCAGGCTGCGCAGTAGCTCTCCGGCCGCGTCGCGCGCCGCGCTCCACCGCGCGCGGCCCCGCTCCACGAGACCCATGGAGGCGGAGCGGTCCATGAGCAGGACCAGATCGAGGCCCTCTCCCAGGGCCGCGCCGTCCTGCCCTCCGCCGGGCGAAGAAAGAACCGGCCCGGCGTAGGCGGCGACGAGCAGGCCGATGACCGCGCCGCGGGCCGCGGCCAGTAGCCACTGGCGCAGCCGGGCGCGCGGCAGGGCCTGGGCCTGGACCCGGCGCAGGAGGGTCAGGTCCGAGAACTCGCGCAGCGCCGCGCGGCGCCGGGAGAGCAGGTGCAGCAGGAGGGGGAGCAGGCCCAGCGGCAGGGCCCACAGCACCGCCGGCTCGGTGAAGGTCATGTCCGGCGGCCGCCGAGGAAGCGGGCCAGGCCCTCTTCCCAGGGACGGTCGGTGAAGAGGCTCGTGAACGAGATGGAGGAGCCGTGGCAGCCGGCCTCGTAGAGCCTCTGCTGGCGCTGGAAGGCGCGGCGGTAGGCCTCCTGCAGGGCGGAGGCGTCGCAGAAGAGCTCCCGCCGGTCCTCCAGGCACCGGAAGAGCGTGGGGCCGTCGAAGCCGAAGTCGCGCTCCGCGGGGTCGAGGACCTGGAGGACCATCAGCTCGTGCCGGCGCGCCTGCAGGGCCTTGACCGTGCCCAGGACGGCCTCCGGGTCGCCGAGCAGGTCCGAGATGAGGACGACCAGCGAGCGGCGGCGGATGCGGGAGGCCGCGCCTTCCAGGGCCGCGGAGAGGTCCGTCTCGCCGCCGGGCCGCGAGCGCTCCAGCAGGGAGTCGAGGACCCCGAGCTGGCCGAAGCTGGCCCGGGGCGTCAGGAACTCGCGGGGCTGGGCGTCGAAGGTGGCCAGGCCGACCGCGTCGCCTTCGGCGAGGATGAGGTAGGCTGATGCCATGGCCAGGCGGCAGGCGGTCTCCCACTTGGCCGGGCGGCCGCCCGCCGCGTAGGCCATGGAGCCGGAGGCGTCGAGGAGCACCGTCCCGGTGAGGATGTTCTCGGACTGGTACTGCCGGACGTAGAAGCGCTCCTGGCGGGCGAAGACCTTCCAGTCCAGGGCCTTCATCTCGTCGCCGGGAACGTAGGCGCGGTGCTCGGCGAACTCATGGGAGAGCCCCCGCGCCGAGCTGCGGTGGCGGCCGGTGAGGTGCCCCTCGGCCGCGACGCGGCGCAGGTCGAGGCTCAGGTTGCGCAGCTTGGCCAGCGCCACGGGGTCCAGATAGCGCATGGGGGGATTCTAGCAATATGCGCGAGCGCGCGTACGATCAGACAGAATCGACGCTGTCGGGCGCAGGGGGATGTGGAACTTTTTGGCGACTCGTTCGTAATATAAGCAGGTTTGGGAGGTCGTCTAATCGGTAGGACAGCCGTCCCTCAAACGGCCTATCCGGGTTCGAATCCCGGCCTCCCAGACCGAGGAGGCCGGCGATTGCTGTGAAGGGACGGATCGCAAGCCTCCGCCGGTCTTGCACTTGACTTGCGGAAGGAATCTGCTAAACTGAACATTGAGGGACGGCGATTAGACGGCCAAGGCCCCGGGAAACCGGGGCCTTTTTATTTATCCTGGAGGAGGCGCTCGATGAGCGCGTCGGGCCTGACGCCCTCGGCTTCGGCCTGGAAGTTGAGCACCAGCCGGTGGCGCAGCACCGGCTTGGCCACGGCCTTGACGTCGTCGACGCAGACCGCGAAGCGGCCGGAGAGCAGGGCCCGCGCCTTGGCGCCCACTACGAGCGCCTGGCTGGCGCGCGGACCCGCGCCCCAGGCCACCCACTTCCTCACGTCCTCGCGGGCCCCGTCCGAATCCGGCCGGGTCATCCGGGCCAGGCGCACCGCGTAGTCAACCGCGGAGTCCGGCGCCGGCACGCGGCGCACCAGGTCCTGGAAGGCGAGCACCTCGGCGCCGGTCAGCGCCGGCGTCAGCTTCACGTCCTTGGAGCCCGTGGTCTCGGTCACGATGCGCTTCTCATCCTCGGCGGACGGGTAATCCACCGCGATCTGCAGGAAGAAGCGGTCGAGCTGGGCCTCGGGCAGGGGGTAGGTGCCCTCCTGCTCGATGGGGTTCTGCGTGGCCATCACGAAGAAAGGCAGGGGCAGGGGCCGCGTCGCGCCGGCGGAGGTCACCTGCCACTCCTGCATCGCCTCCAGGACCGCGGACTGGGTCTTGGGGGGGGTGCGGTTGATCTCGTCGGCCAGGATCATGTTGGCGAACACGGGCCCGGGCAGGAAGCGGAAGGAGCGCTGGCGCGTCTGGGGGTCCTCGTGCAGGACCTCGGTGCCCGTGACGTCGGAAGGCATGAGGTCCGGCGTGAACTGGATGCGGGAGAACTTGAGGTCCAGGAGCCTGGCCAGGCTCGAGATCATCAGCGTCTTGGCCAGGCCCGGCACGCCCTCGAGCAGGCAGTGGCCCCGGGAGAACAGGGCGATGAGGAGCTCCTCGATGACGTGGTCCTGCCCGATGATCACGCGGCGGATGCCGCGCAGCACCGACTCCTTGGCCCGCAGCAGGCCCTCGGCGGCCTTCACCTCGTCTTGCGCGGCGGTCTTCTCGCCCATGTCAGTTCCCCCGGTTGCGCCACCAGAACCAGCCCACCGCCCCCACCAGGAGCACCAGGACCGCCGTGCTGGTCCAGGGGGAGAACACCGCGACGCTGCGCGTCACGGGCAGGCGCGGCGAGGCCGCGACCAGCTTGGGCACGGCGGAAGGGCCCAGGGACAGGGAGCTGAACAGGGACGCGGCCGACTCCGGAGCCTTGAGCCCCTTGGCCAGGACCGAGTACCCCCAGTAGGCCCAGGGCATGTAGCCGGCCAGGAAGAGCCCCTCTCCGGCCGCATCGGCGACGCGCGCCGAGGCGTAGATGAAGTCGGGGCCCGCGGAGGTCATGAGATATCGCACCGGGGTGAGGGTGCGGGGCTGGACGCCGGGAGCCGCGAGCACGGTCCCCTTGACCACCACGGGCTGGTCCTTGACCGGAGTCCCGTCGTCGGAGAGCTTCAGGATGAGGATCTCCGCGCCCTCGCCTTCGAAGGCGGCCACGAAGTCCATCCGGCGCTCGCGCGGGCTCAGGGCCCGGGCGCGCAGGCCCGGCGGCAGGCGGAAGCGCAGTTGGCCGTCGGAGGTCTCGGCCACCGCGGAGGCCCCCGCCACACGGGCCCCCGTGCCCTTGAGCGAGCCCAGGATGGAGGGCAGCAGGGTGTCGGGCACGGCGCTGACCAGCGTCCCCAGCAGATAGACGCCGTCGACCTCCATGACGGCCAGGGCCATGCGCGGCTTGCCGTCGAGCTCCGCGCGCAGGATGGTGGCGGTGAGGCCGTTGCCGTAGGAGGCCGTCTCCACGTTCGGCGCGGTCTTGAACTTCAGGCGCGTGCGCGCGTTGATGCCGGCGACCACGTCGCTGAGGAAGGTGCGCACGGCGGCGCGGTTCTCCAGGCTGACCGGATTGACCCGGGCCAGGACGAAGGAGCTCTTCTCCGGCCCCTTGAGGGAGAGGACCAGGCTGGGGTTGTCCGCCGCCGGCGCGGCCAGCGCCCAGCCGGCCGGAGGCTCGATGGTGAAGGGCGGCGGGGCTTCGGCCCAGACGGCGGTCGCCGTCTGGGCCAGCAGCGCTCCGAGCAGAAGGGCCTCGCGGGTCATGGGACAGGTAGTTTATCAGCCTGGGACGAGGGACGCAAGTCGCTTTGAACGGAAGCGGCCTATTTGACATAATGAACCCATCATGAGCTTCCATGTCAGCCTCAAGGATATCCTCGTCGCCGGGGGGGTCACCCTCTGGCTGCTCATCGGCCTCTCCATCTACTCCATCGCCCTGGTGTGGCAGCGCTGGCGCTTCGTCCGGCGCGCGACGGGAGGAGCCGGAGGCCTGTCGGCCAAGCTGCGCGCGGCCGTGGCCGCGGGCAACCTCACGGAAGCGGTCAAGCTCTGCCAGGGCCACAAGGGCCTGGCGGGACCCATCCTCCTGGCCAGCCTGACCGGCTCTCCCAGCCGCGAGGAGCGCAAGCGCGCCATCGCCCGCGAGATCGAGAGGGCCGTGGCCGTCCTGCAGAAGGGGACCACGCTCCTGGGGACGGTGGCGACCGTGGCGCCCTTCATCGGCCTCTTCGGGACCGTGATCGGGGTCATGCGCGCCTTCCGCGACCTGGCCAGCGCCGCCGGGGCCGGCCCCGGCGTGGTGGCCATCGGGATCTCCGAGGCCCTCGTGTGCACCGCGGCCGGCCTCTTCGTGGCCATCCCCGCGGTCGCGGCTTACAACTACCTCAACCACCGCGCGGCCCGATTCGGAGAGGACATGTCCTGGGCCAGCGACGAGGTGCTCGACAATCTGACGGAGAAGGCCCGCAAATGAAGGCCCCGACGGGACGCCGGACCTTCGCGGAGATGAACCTCATCCCGCTCATCGACATCTCGCTGATCCTGGTCATCATCTTCATGGTGCTCACCCCCATCCTGGTGCAGTCCCAGCTCACCGTCAAGCTGCCCAAGGCCCAGTCCGGCAGCCCCGCCGCCGCGGACGCCACGGTCAACGTGCAGATCGGCCGCAGCGGGGCCGTGACCATCGAAGGCAAGACCGTGCGCTGGGACAAGCTCGAGCGCGAGCTGACCCTGCGCCTGCCCCGCTCCGCCCAGAAGACCCTGCTGGTGCAGGCCGACCGCAGCGTCCCAGTGGAGAAGGTGGTCACGGTGCTCGACATCGCCAAGCGCCTGGGCGTGGGCAAGCTGGGCATCGGGGTCTCCCCGGAAAGCCCGGATAACAAGCCTTGAACACCGCTTCCGAGTCCCTCAAGCCCTACCTGACCTATTCGCTGGCCGCCCACGTCGGGTCCGCGGCCCTGGTCCTGGGGCTCTACGGGATCTCGAGGGCGAAGTCCTCCAAGGTCTACATGATCGACTTCGTGGGACCCTCCGCGACCATCATCAGCGCCGGGGCCGAAGCCGTCGCCCCGGCGGCAGGATCAGCCGCGGTCCTGCAGCCCCAGTCGGACCCCGACGAGTTCTCGGCGCGCAGGAACAAAGGCGCGGCCCTGCCCAGGCCCAGCCTGCTGCGCGGCTGGCGCGAACCCTCCATCCCGGAGCCGCCCGCGGCGGCTCCGGCTCCCCAGACCGCGGGCGCCCCCGGCCAGGCCGGCGTCGCCACGGACCTGCCCAACTTCCCCTACCCCTGGTACATCAGCCAGCTCCGCCAGGCCCTCTGGGACCAGTGGTCAGGCAGGATGCCGAAAGGCGCCGGAGAATGCGTGGTGGTCTTCTCCCTGCTCCCCAACGGCCGCTTCGTGGACCTGCGCATCGAGGAGAGCTCCGGGGACCCGGCCTTCGACCTGGCCGCCCAGAGCGCCGTCCAGGACGGGGCCCCCTATCCGCCCCTGCCCAAGGGATTCAAGGAGCCGTTCCTCAAGATCCACCTCACCCTCAAGAGCCTCTGAGGCCGGCGGCTCCCGCGCCGGCCGGGTCTTTTACTGTCTTTTATACGATAATTTACCATCCTTTTGATTGTCTGTAATCACTCTAACGCAGAAGGTGTTACACTATGGGCAGAGGTGGCCCTTATGAGCGACAAGGATTCCCTGGACAAGCTCAACGACCAAGTCTCCGGCGATGTCCCCGCCATACCCGACCTCAAGAAGAAGGACAAGGAGCGCAAGAGGGCTGGGGCGGCCTGGGGCGGTGCCCGGCCAGTCGGGGCCCCCTTCTCCGGAGCCACGGGCGGCTCGGGCGCGGCCGGCGTGCAGGCAGCGGCGGGCGTGGGCCGGGCCGCGGTCGCGGCCGCGCCGGGCGCGGCGCCGGGAGCCGCAGGAGCGGTCCCAGGGGCGGCCGGTGCTTCCGGCTGGCTCTCCTTCCTGTTCCCATCGGCATCAGGAGGCTGGGCCGGCGGCGCGAGCGCGAGTTTCCTGAGCAAGGCCATGATCGGGGTCGGCCTGGCCTCCCTGCTGGCCGGCGTGGGCCTCTACGCCTTCGTGAAGATGCGCGAGAAGCCGGCGGGCCCGGAAGGCGCCGGCCTGGCTCCCATCTACGACACCATACAGATCAACCGCAACGCCAGCGACAAGCGCCTGCAGATGGCCGCGGACGCGGGCCGGGGCCAGTTCCAGTTCGGCCCCAAGCCCGCCGAAGAGGCCGCGGCCGAGACGGCCGAGGCCAAGGCCGAGACGCCGTCCGCGGAGAAGCCCGCCGATAACCCCTGGGGAGACGTCCTCTCCGCCGTGCAGGGACCCCAGGGCTTCGCGGCGCAGAACCTCGCCGGGCTGCCCTCCGGCTCGTCGGGGAGCGGCTCCATGGGCGGACTGTTCTCCGCCCTCACCGGGGCCAGATCGGGCGGCCGCTCTCCGGGCGGCATGCCTTCCCTGCGCTATCCCGGCCAGAAGGGGACGCTCTCCGGAGCCCTGGCGCGCGGCGCCACGCGCTCCACTCCCGCGACGGGCATGAGCACCCGCAAGATACGGGCGGGCCGGGCCTTCGCCCAGCTGCGCTACGCGCGCAGCCAGTCCCTGGTGGCGGCGAGGGGCGGCTCCAGCGAGCAGGGGATGAAGGCCACGGCCACGGACGCCTTCGAGCAGAACGACGGCCAGGCGGCCAGCGGCGCAGGGATCATCGGTCCCGTCGACTCCCCGGTGGCCGCGAACCCCGGCACCAGCAACGGGGAGTACGGCAGCGGGACGCCCACGCTCCTGAGCGACCCCAACGAGCTGCCCACCGAGCCGCCCTCGGAAACGGGAGCCATCAACCCGAACACGCAGAACTACCAGAACGCCATGGACGCCATCAAGCAGCTCGCGGCCATGGCGGCCAAGCTCAAGATGATATCGATGATCCTCATCGCCATCGGCATCGCGCTCATCGCCGCCGGCTGCGCCATGACCCCGGTGGGCTGGGGACTCATCGCGGCCGGCATCGCGCTGGTCGCCATGGGCATCATGATGCTCATGATGGCCAAGCAGATGGGCGCCCAGGCCCAGGCCATGGCCCAACAGCTGGAATCGGCCTACGGCCAGCAGTACCAGCAGGAGAACGTGGACGCCTGCGTCAACCAGGCCATAGCCAATGGGACCGACCCCAACGCCTGCCAATCGCCCAACCCGGACCCGCACTACGGGGACAGCGCCAGCGACGCCAGCGGCGTGCAGCAGGCGACCAGCGAGGAGCGCAACTCCAACTGGGAGTACGACGACGGGACCCCCGCTTCCCAACAGTAGCGGGCGCGTGTTGAAACCGCGCGGCAGGTAGGCTATACTCCTGGTCATGCGCTATTGGGTCCGCGGCGGCCAGGACGCGCAGGGACCCTTCACCCTGGAAGAGCTGGACGCGCAGGGGCTGTCCGATTCGACCCTGGTCTGTCCCG
>JACRDS010000029.1 GCA_016212825.1 Elusimicrobiota bacterium
CGCGCAGCGGAAGCCCCGGGTGTCGCTGATCCGGGCCGGCTCGCTGCGGGAGCGGAAGGCCGGGACGTTCCATTCCGGCGGGTGCGCCCAGGAACTGCCGCGCACGACGCGGAACTTCCCCTCGGACGGGCCGCGCGGGTCGCGCGGCGGGCTCCTGCGGTAGTAGTCGCCGGAGTACCAGTCCGCCGTCCACTGCGAGGCGTTGCCCGCCATGTCGTAGAGGCCGGACGGGTTGGGCCGCTTCTGGCCCACCGGGTGCGTGCGCCCCTCCGAATTGCCCGCGAACCAGGCGTGGTCGGGCAGGCCGGCCGCGTCGTCGCCGAAGCTGAACCGGGTCTGCGTCCCGCCGCGCGCCGCCTTCTCGAACTCGGCCTCGGTGGGCAGCCGCGCCCCCCGCCACCGGCAGTAGGCCGCGGCGTCCTCCCAGTCCACGTTGACCACGGGATGGTCGCCGGCGCTCCAGGGGGGCTGCTCGCGCATGGCCCGGCCCTTGGCCTCGGAGAAGGCGCGGTATTGCGCGGCCGTGACCGGGAGCCTGTCGATGCGGAACTCCGCCAGCGCGACCTGGTGGCGGGGCTGCTGGTCCGGGCTGCCTTCCCCCGCCGAAGAGCCCATGAGGAAGGGGCCCGCCGGGATGAGCGCCATGTCGTCGGCCGGCGCCGCCGGCTTGGGCAGGGCGGCTTCGGGAGCGGCTGCGGCCGGCGGCGGGGCCGGCTGGGCGGGCTGAATCCTGTCCGCGGGGCTCTCCCGCCGGGCGAAGGCTCCGCCGGCGCCGGTCCTCCGGGCCCGGAGCAGACCCAGGATCAGAGCCGCCGCCACGAGGCCAGCCGCAAGGGACAGGAGGAGCAGCCGGCCCCGGGGATGACCCTTCTCCTTCGTCCCGCTCAGGCTCTGGAGCCGGCTGCGCACCGCCTCCGGCTTGAGCCAGCCGTAGCCTTTCCGGGAGAGGTCCGTCAGCAGGCCGGCGAACTCGGCGTCGCTCCAGGCCGGCGCCTCCCCCGGTCCCGAGGCGAAGCTGCGCCGGGAGAGGAAGGACTCCAGCAGGGGCTGGGCGCCCTCGTGCCAGTCCGAGGACTCGGGGAAGGAGAACTCCCAGTCCAGCTCCCATACGAGCACGCCGTCCTTGCCGGCCGTGACGGCGCAGCGCGCCTCCGGGCTGGCGCAGACCGAGGAGAAGCCTTGCGTCTGTCCCTCGAAGGTCCAGGCCCGCTTTCCGGAGGACGCGTCCCAGACGATGAGCCTGCCGTCTTCGCCGGCCGACAGGACGAACCTGCCTTCCGGCGTGAAGCAGGCGCCGCGCACCGGCCCCTGGTGGCCGAGCAGCAGGCGCGGCTGGGAGGCGGGGGCGGCCAGGTCCCAGAGCCGCAGGGCCTGGTCGGCGCCCGCGGAGACGAGCCGGCGGCCGTCGGCCGAGACCGCCGAGGCCTGGACGGCCCCGACGTGGCCGGGGAACTCCCTCTGGAGCTCCGCCCGGGACAGGTCCCAGCAGCGCAGCACGCCGTCCTGCCCGCCGCTGACGGCCCGGCGGCAGTCGGGGCTCAGGCAGGCCGTGGTGACCGGCGCCGCGTGCGCGGTCAAAGACCGCAGCCTGCCGCCCGCGGCCAGGTCCCAGAGCCAGATGGTCTTGTCGTCGCTGGCGGTCAGGGCGTAGCGGCCGTCGCTCGATACGCTCAGGGCGTTGACCGGGCCCGCGTGTCCCGGGAGCTCCCGGGCGCGCGCGCCGGAGCCCAGGTCCCAGACCTGGAGCGTCCCGTCGGCTCCCGCCGAGAGCGCGGTCTTGCCGTCCGGCAGGAAGCCGACCGCCCGCGCGGCCCCGGAGCCCGCCTCCCGGCTCCAGAGCAGCCGGCCCGTGCCGAGCTCCCAGAGCCGGAGGGTCCGGTCCTCATGCGCGGAGAGGACCAGCCTGCCGTCGGGCGAGACGCCGGCGCATGCCGCGGGCCCGGACCCCGCGAAAGCCTGCTTCTGCCAGCCGGCCTTGAGGCCCTGCCGCACTCCCCGCAGGCCCAGCTCCGCGATGAGGTCCAGGACCTGCGGCGAACGGTCCTGGCCCTGGACCCCGCGGGCCTTGGAGGCCGTCTGATAGGCCTTGCCCCATTGCCCGGCCTCGAGCTCAGCCCGGGCGCGCGCCAGCAGGGCCTGGAACGCGGTGTCCGTCATGCGGGCGCTCTCCGCGCCCTGCGGCAGGGCCACGAAGAACTCCAGGCGGTCCGTCCCCGAGCCGGACTCGGCGCGCTGCCGGGCCGCCGCGGCCCGGGGATTGCCGGGAGAGGCCGCCAGGACCGCGTCGAACTCCGCCAGGGCCAGGGGCCCGGCCTTGCCGCTGGCCAGGACCAGCCCCTGGAGATAGCGCGGGGTCCAATCTTTGGGCCTGGCCTTGGCGCTCTGCGCCAGGCGGGCGATGATCCCGGCGGCGTCCAGGCGGCCCGCGCCCAGCAGGAGCAGCCCTTCGTTGTACACGGCCCCGGGATGGGTCGGGTCGACCTTGAGCGCCGAGGCGAAGAGGCGTAAAGCCTCTGCGCCTCGGCCGAGGTCGGCCAAAGACACGCCCTGGTTGTTGAGCACGTCGGCGGAGAGGGGGGTGTCCCGGACCGCCTCGCGCGGGTAGGGCCCCGCGCCGAGCTTCGCGTAGGACTCCTCGAGGCTCTCGCGCAGGGGCGTGAAGCCCTGGGGCCGCCGCGCCGGGTCGGCGGCGAGGCAGGAGACGATGAGGCGGGCCAGCCCTTCCGGCATGCCCTGGGGAGGCTCATAGCGCCACTGGCTCTCCAGCATGCGGGCGTAGAACGCGTCCGGAGGCTCGTCGTCGGCCATCGCGAAGGGCCTGCCGCCCGCGGCCAGCTCGTGCAGGATGACGCCGAAGGCCCAGACATCGGCCGCCCCCGTCGCCTTGCCGGCCTGGTACCACTGCTCGGGAGCCATGTACTCCGGGGTGCCCAGCCTGCCGGTCATGGTGGCCTCGCGCACGCGCGCGATCTTGGCGCCTTCGGGCGGCTCCGGGGCCGCGTCCGGGACGTCCTGCGCCCCGCCCACCTTGGCCAGGCCGAAGTCCGTGACCTTGAGCGTGCCGCCGGGCGTCATGAGGCAGTTGCCGGGCTTGAGGTCCCGGTGCACCAGGCCCCGGCCCTGGGCGTATTCCATGGCCCGGGCCAGCTGGATGGCCATGTCCAGCACGGCCTTGAGGTCCTTGACCTGGCCCAGGCGCAGCCAGTCGGAGAGGCTGCCGCCCTCCATGTACTCGACGAAGATGCGCGGCAGGCCGAGGACGCGCACGAAGTAGCAGGCCGTGATGTGCGGGTGCAGTCCCAGGCCCACCCAGGTGTTGGCCTCCTGGACGAAGAGTTCCAGGGCCCGGCGATCCGAGACCCGGTCCTCGCGGGGAGATTTGACCGCGAGCTCCATCTTCCAGGCCCGGTGATAGACCTTGTGCACGGAGCCGAACCCGCCTGCGCCCAGGATGGAGCGGACCTCGTAGAGCTCGTCGATGACCGCGCCCGGCGCCCAGCCGGCGGCCTGGCCGGGCGCCGTCGCCCCCGGCCCCAAGGTTAGGGTGTTCTGCGGAGAGGGTCCCAAGGTCAGGGTTTCCGGCGGCGGGCGCTGGGGGTCTTCGGGGACGCTCATGGGAGCACGCTCTGCAGGGCCTGCCGGAACTCGGCCGCGGTCTGGAAGCGCCGGGACATGTCCGGCGCCACGGACTTGTCGATGACCGCGGCCACGGGCTCGGGCAGGCGGACCCCGCGCCGGCCGATGGGCACGACCTTGTCCTGGAGGACGGCGAGGCAGGGGTCCGCGACGCTCTCGAAGTCGTAGACCGGCTCGTTGGTGAGCATGTTGTAGAGGCAGGCGCCCAGGGAGAACACGTCGGAGACCGGCCGGGTCTTGCGGAAGTCCCGGAGCTGCTCCTTGGGCATGAAGTAGAGGGTGCCGCCTCCCGAGCCCGAGGCGGTCATGCCGCTCATCCCGGCCAGGGAGAAGTCCTTGGCGATGCCGAAGTCGGCCAGCTTGGCCTGCAGCGCGGGCCCCTCCCCGTGGAGCAGGATGTTGTGGGGCTTGAGGTCCCGGTGCACGATGCTGCGGGAGTGGGCGTAGCCCAGGCCCTCGAGGGCCTGCGCGGCGATGCGGCCGGCCAGGGAGAGCTCGAGCCGGCCCCCGTTCTTCTCCATGAGCTCCGCGGCGCTGCCCGACTCGCAGAACTCCATGGCGAAGTAGAAGACCCCGTCGGAGAACCCTTCATCCAGGAACCGCACGATGTTGGGATGCCGCAGGCCCAAAGACACCTTCATCTCGCGCAGGAACAGGTCGATGAGGTGCTTGTTCATCCGGGCGGCCTCGGGCCGCACGACCTTCAGGGCCGTGCGCTCGCCGTCGCCCTCCCGGAAGGCCAGGTACACCGTGCCCATGCCGCCCTTGGCGACCTCCTTCTCCACGCGCCAGCCGGGGACCTGGGGCAGGGCCTCGCCCGGCGCGGAGGCGGCGGGGCGCGCGAGGGTCTTGGTGGCCGGGCCGGGGTCCGGGCGGGGGAGGCTGACCTTGAACTCGGTCTGCCCGGCCGTGATGAGGTCCCCGTCCTTGAGGCGGACCGGCCGGGCGCGCTTGGCGGCCTGGCGGTGGTCCTCCCCCTTGGTCCGGCCGCCGCAGAGCTCGCCGTTGACCCGCGTCCCGTTCTTGCTGCCCAGGTCGCGCAGCTCGCAGTCGGGGGGATTGGCCTCCAGGAGGAAGTGGTTGGCGGAGATGTAGGGGTCGTCCGGGATGGCGCAGTGGCATTCTCCGCTGCGGCCGAAGATGAAGGTGTCGTGGGCCGGGAACTCGAAGACCTTGCCGGCCTGGGGGCCGCGCGTGACCTCGAGCCGGACGGCGCTCACGCGGCCGCCTTCCCGGCCGGGGACCAGTCCGCGACCAGGACCGTGATGTTGTCCTCGCCGCCGGCCTTGTTGGCCGCGGCGACCAGGCCGCGGCAGGCGGACTCGGGATCGGGGTTCTCCCGCAGCAGCTCCGCGATGCGCTGGTCCGGGAGCATGCCGCTGAGTCCGTCCGAGCACAGCAGCAGGCGGCCGGCGCCCTTGCAGCGCAGGGTCCGCACGTCGGCCACGGCCGTGGTCTCCATGCCGACGTGGCGGGTGAGGCGGTGGCGGCCGGGGTGGTCCGCGGCTTCCTCGGGGGTGATCTTCTTGAGGTCCAGGAGCAGGGACGCGAGGTTGTGGTCCCGGGTGAGGCGCTGGAGCCTCCCCTTGTCCATGAGATAGGCCCGGCTGTCGCCGAGGTGGGCGATGGTGGCGCAGGGACCGTGGAACAGGGCCAGGACCACGGTGGAGCCCATGCCGCGCAGGCGGGGGTCCTGCCGGCTGCGCTCGCGCAGGGAGGCGCTGCAGGCGGCGATGGCGGCTCTCAGGGCTTGCTCGACGGCGGGCCCGTCCGCCTCGGGCCGGGCGGCCAGCGCCTCGAGCAGGGCCTTGGGGAGCTCCTCGGCGACCGCCCGGGACGCGACCTCCCCGCAGCTCTGGCCGCCCATGCCGTCGGCCACCAGGAAGAGGCCGCGCTCCGGGTCCGCGTGCCAGGCGTCCTCGTTGCCGGAACGCTTGCGGCCGAGGTCGCTGAGGCAGGCGCAGGAGAACCGTCTTTTCTTGCTCAAGGAGAGTCGCATTATATAATCCTGCATGTCGGGTCGGCAACGCATGAAATGGATGTGAACGTTTACTGAAAACTTATTCAAGGACCTATTGACAGTGTTTGGGGGCCGCCCTATACTATGGCTGAGCAGGGCGGATGGAAATTCTCCTGAGAATATCAGAATGAATAGGATCCAGACCGTCGCGCAGGCGGCCGGCGCAGCGTTGCTCATCGGCACCGCGGCGCCTGCGCGCGCCGGATTCTGCAACAACAATCCCCTGTGGTGCCAAGCCGGCGAGGGGCTGATCATGATGCTCCCTGGAGGAGGGGATTTCCACGATGGCCTGGACTATGTGGCGAACTCCATGCAGGGCAACTGCGTCGACCCCCACTATTGCCCTCAGCAGGCTCCGGCAGCGCCGCCCGCATCGACGACGGAAGGGACCTCGACAGGGCCTTCCTGCCCGCCGGGAAGCAGCCCAGTCGGCACGGGCAACCCCTTCCAGCCATATCAATGCATCGCGATACAGCCTCCTCCCTGCACCGGCCTTGACTGCTTGCAGGGTGGAGGCGATGGGGGCGGTGGCGGCGGTGGAGGTGGCGGCGGAACCCCGGCGCCGCCGCAGACCGCTACCCCGTGCGGCGACGGCGAGGATGTCTGCCCTACGGCTAATGTCCAGCCCAACAGCGGGATATGCGTGGTATGCCCGACCCCCGGGAGCTGTGACACGGGCGGAAAGCCCGAGTGTCCCCAACCCAATTACAACGATACCGAGAACTCGTTCGGTTCACCGAGCGGGACAGCGCAGATGGCCGGGGATACGAGCGGGCCTCTCGGGGCCGCCCCAGGCGGCCGCAGCGAGGGCGGTTCCCTGCAGGGAACCGCGCAGGGAACTGCGGCCTCTGCGTCTGGCGGCTCCGGCGGTTCCGGCGGGACCGGCTCCTCGTCCCTCAACACCAGGGCGGTCCCGGTCATCGCTCCTCCGGCCGGCGGCTACATCGCCGGCGCGTCGGCCCGCTATGATCCCGCGTCCGGCGGCAGAGGCAGCGCGCCCGGCGGGATCGCGGCCCGCGGCGGACCTCTCTCCGGGCAGAGCCGGAGCGGCGGGGTGTTCGCGGGCATTCCGGGCGGGAGCTCCGCGCAGGAGCGCGCGCGAGGCCGGCGGGTCGAGTTCCAGGCCCCGGAGTTCCTCAGGCAGAAAGGCGGCGGACAGATCGCGGATTGGGCGCGCCGGGCCGCCGACGCCTGGAAGAGGGGGGAGGTGGACGGGGCGGTGCAGGCGCTCTTCGACGGCATCGACGCGGACGCGGCGGCGCGCGATGGCATGAAGTACGCCGAGACGGTCGCCCGGGGGCTCCTCGAGGCCATGGGCATGGACGCCGACGCGATCGCGCGGGTCATGGCGAGCAAGAATTTCATCAGGTTCAGGGACCATTTCCTGAAGGCCCTTCAGGCCCGAGCCCAGGGGAACATCGACCTGGCGCGCAAGGAGTTCGCCCGGGCGCTGGCCGAGCTCCTCGGCGGATACCGCGGGCCCGCGCTGCTGACCGTCGTCCTGGCCGCGGCGACCGTCGCGGGCGTGCTCGTCTTCCTGGCCTGGCGGCGCCGGCGCCAGTCGCAGAGTCCTCCCGCATGAACCGATTCTTCGAGCGGAACAAGAAAAAAGGCCTGGTGGGCCTCCTCTATCTCATCCATGAGAAGAAGAAGGTGGTCACACTGGTGTTCCTGGCCGTGGCCGGGACGTCGGGCTTCATGATGGTGCAGTCGGTGCGCACCGATACCCCTTGGCCCGCGCCCATCAAGCGGGCGCTGCAAGCCGTCCATCTCGACACTGCGGGTCCCGACGCCGGACGCGCGGTGTTCAGCTCCAAAGCCAGGGAGGACGCCGTCAGCCGCATCGTCCTGCCGGGGTCCGTCGCCGGGTCACGCTCCGGGGTCGTCTCGACGGAGATGGTCCAGGGGGGGGCGCAGGTCCTGCAGGCCAGGAACCTCGACGCGGAGAGGCTGGGAGGCAAGACCGTCCAGTCGGTGCGCCGGCCCGAGAACGCCGGCGGCGTCCCGCCCGCCATCCCCCTGTCGGAGGCCGAGATGAAGAGCGGCCTGGCCCGGGGGGATGCCGCGGCCGTGGTCAGGGCCGGAGAGGCCGGACAGGATGAGGAGCCGGCCGGGACCGGCCCGGACCGCGGCCCGGATCGCGGCCAGGCGGATACACCCCCGCCGCCCAACCGCATCATGGTGGCCGGTGGAGATATGGGCGGGGCCAGGGCCGTGGACCCGGGTCCCGGGGGGCTCGTGCAGAGGATGACGGATTCCCAGAACCGGAGCCTGGGCGGGGGCGGCAGCCTGGGCCGCGGCGGCCAGCTGGGCCGCCTGTCCGCGTTCTCCCAGGAGAAAGGGGTGCGCATCATCAACGCCTGGAACGCCGGGGCGGGGCCCGGCTGCGACCAGGGCGACAACGCCCTCTGCGAGCTCGTGGTGGCGCGAGCCTCCAGCCGGGCCGGCAAGAAGAGCCTGGAGAGCTGCGCCAGCTGCCCCAAGGAGAGCGGGACTCACATGGCGGCCACATCCTTCGACGGCAAGAGCCGCAAGCAGGCCGGCATCGTCACGTCGTCGGAAGAGACTCCTCCCAGCCTCGACGGCCAGTACGTCGACGCGCTCCTGACGGAGGGCGACCAGTTCTACGACAAGATCAACCATTGCGACGACGTCGTCCAGTCGTCCCTCGAGCAGCTGCGGGGCCTCAAGGGCGCCGTCCTCAACGCGGGGGCCGCGGTGGCCGGACCCTACGAGACCGCCGGCGAGCTGCAGACGGCGGCCAACGACGCCTGCGCGGCCTTCAACGCCTGCATGTCGGACTGCCCCGCGCTGTGCGCCGTGGCCTGCCTCGGCGCGTGGATCTACGCCGCGACCCGCGGCGCGCAGGCTTATATCTATCAGATGCAGGTCCTGGAGCCCAAGTATCAGGATTACGCGGACGCTTGCAGCGCCTATAATTCGGCGGCCGGGCAGCTGAGCACCTGCGACCAGGGAGACATGGTTTCCATGTTCAGGTGCCGGGCGGAGGACGAGTGGCCCAAGGTCCAGGAGAAGCGGCATTGGCAGTTCCTCTGCGGCGGATAGCCGGCCTCCGACGAAACCAGGCCGCCTGCCCGATGGTTTAAATTCGGTAAAAAGCGATTGGCTCTATTGACAATTTCTAGGGGCCATATTACACTATCAACGATTCCGGAGTAAGGGTTTTTCGCAGCTTTTCTAAGGAGAACGATTATGGACCAGAAACCGAAGATCCCGACCCTCAAGGACACCCAGAAACCCCAAGTCCGGATCAAGGGACTGGCGGCCAGGCTCTCCCTCGTGGAGCGCCTCAAGCAGTTCAAGAAGAAGGACCTGGCCTTCATCCTGGCGGGCCTGGGCGTGCTCTTCATGGCCCCTTTGGCCGAGCATTTCATGATGAGCCCCGAGAACGCGGACACCGGCGCCTTCAAGCCGGGCTGGGGCTTCCAGGCCAAGGGCTTCGGCGACGGCACCTCTCCTTATGACCCGGGCGTCAACGGCATGGCCCCCGGCGGCGTGGCCGGCGGCGGCGGCGACGTGATCACCCCGCTCAACGTGCGCGACCCTTCCGCTCTGGTCATGGGCCCCGGGGCCAGCCAGCAGGCCGCGGCGACCTCCACCACGCCTCCGCCTCCGGCGAAGGAGAACACGGACTGGAAAGACGCCATCGCCAACGCGGCGTCCAAGGGCGCCTCCGCCGCCACCAAGGCGGCCAGCCTGCCCGTGCCCAAGACCTCCTTGACCAACGCGGGCCTGCGCGGCCTGAGCGCGGCGCAGGGCGGCGGCGGCGGCGCCAGCTGGAACCCGTC